>DASSEA010000407.1:0-5505 GCA_035696805.1 Casimicrobiaceae bacterium | reverse complement strand
TCGTCGACGTCGGTGACGGTCGACGGCGTCGACGTGACGATCGAGATGCGCGCGACGCGAGCACGCATGGCGGCAATCGCCGACACGGTCCGCGACGGCCGCCGCAAGGGCGCTACCGGGCGACCGCTGCGCTGCGTGATCAACATCGGCATCGGAGGCTCCGATCTCGGTCCGCGTCTCGTGTGCGACGCGCTGGGCGGGCCGGAACTCGCGCGCCGCAGTGGGCCGGAGGTCACGTTCGTTTCCAATGTCGATCCCGAGCACCTGACGCGCGCGCTCGCCGACCGCGATCCCGCATCGACGCTGTTCGTCGTCGTTTCCAAGACGTTCACGACACAGGAAACGCTCGCGAACGCGACCAGCGCCCGCGACTGGCTGATCCGCCATCTGCCGCCCGGACACGACGTCGCGCCGCACTTCATCGCCGTCTCGTCGAACGTCGAAGCCGCGCGTGCGTTCGGCATCCGCGACGCCGACATCCTCCCGATGGCGGAAGGCGTCGGGGGCCGCTACTCGCTGTGGTCGGCCGTCGGGCTCGCGATCGCGCTACGCACCGGATTTGCGACGTTCGCCGAACTGCTGGAGGGCGCGCAGGCGATGGACACGCATTTCCTGATGACGCCGCTCGCACGCAACGTTCCGGTGCTGCTCGCGCTCGTTTCGTACTGGAACGCACGCTGGCTCGGCCATGCGCAGCGGATCGTCGTGCCCTACGCGCAGGCGCTGGCCCGCCTGCCCGCGTACCTGCAGCAGCTCTCGCTCGAAAGCAACGGCAAGTCGGTCCTGAGAGACGGTGCGCCGGCCGGCGGACCGACGGCGCCGGCGTTGTGGGGCGATGTCGGCACCGACAGCCAGCACGCGTTCTTTCAATGGCTGCATCAAGGCACGCACGCAACGCCGGTGGAATTCATCGTGCCGGTGCGCGCCCGCCATGCGCTCGGCGACCAGCAGACGCTGCTGGTCGCGAATGCGCTCGCGCAGGCGCAGGCGCTCCTGGTGGGTCGCGGCGAAGCGACGATACGCGCCGAGCTTGCCGCGCAGTCGTTGTCGCCGTCCGAGCTCGACGCGGCGATCCAGGCCCGCCGCTGCCCCGGCAATCGTGCGTCGACGACGCTGCTGCTGCCGACGCTCGACGCGCGTTCGCTCGGCGCGCTGCTTGCGCTCTACGAGCACCGGACGTTCGTCGAAGGCGTGCTCTACGGCATCAATTCGTTCGATCAGTGGGGCGTCGAGCTCGGCAAGACGCTTGCCACACCGATCGTGGCGGCGCTCGCGGGCACGGCGAAACTGCCCGACAGCGTCGACCGGTCGACACGGGCGCTGGTCGAGCACGCGCGCAGGCTCGCCTCAGCGCGGCGCTGATTCGGCGCGCGCAGTCGTGGCACTGCGAATCGCTTCGGCAAGCGCGGTGACCGCCGCGGCGTACAGGCGGCTCTTGTTGTAGCGCGTGATGACGTAGAAGTTCGGAAACGCGATCCACAGGCTCTGCGCGTCGCCGCTTACGTCGGGCGCTACCTCCAGCGCGAGGAGTCCCACCGGTTCCGGCGCCAGCGGATCGGGCAATTGCTCCGCCGCGACGCCATCGTCGTTCCATGCAGCCAGCGGGCGCCGCTCGGAGATGCCGCCGTCGAGCCGCGCCATCGCGGCGTCGCGTTGCGACGGTGCGATCGTCGCGCGCACCCACACGGGCTGGCCGCGCAACCAGTCGTGGCGGGCCAGATAATTGGCGATGCTGCCGATCGCGTCGTCGTCGCTCCTCCACAAGTCGACGTGTCCGTCGCCGTCGAAGTCGATTGCATAGCGGCGCACGCTCCCCGGCATGAACTGGGGAACGCCGAGCGCGCCGGCGAACGAGCCCTTCGGCGCAAGCGGCGAAAAACCTTCGCTTCGCGCGAGCAGCAGGAACTCGCGCAGTTCGCCGCGAAAGAACGTCGCGCGGCGCGGGTAGTCGAATGCGAGCGTCGACAGCGCATCGATGATCCGATAGCCGCCGAGGTTGCGGCCGTAGAACGTCTCGACGCCGATGATCGCGACGATGATCTCGGCGGGAACGCCGAACGCCGTTTCGGCGCGACGCAGCGCCGCCTCGTGCGCGCGGTAAAACGCAACACCCTCGTCGATGCGCGCCGGCGACAGGAACTGCGGCGCGTACTCGTACCATTTCGGCGGTTCGACGAGCGGCCGCTGCATCGCCGCGACGATCTTCGGCTGGTACCGCACGTCGCTGAACCAGTTGCGCAACGTCGCGCGCGAAAAGCCATGCTCGCGCGCGAGATCGTCGATGAATTCGCGGACGTCGTCGCGTTGCGCGTAGCCCGAGCCTCGAGGCGTCGAAGCCTTGCGCGATGCGGCGTCAAGAGGAGAACTGGCCGCGAAGGCGATCGCCATCGCGAGGGCAACGAAGGTCCGGCGATGCGACATCATGAGTCGTGGGCAGTCGGCCGATAGTAACATCGCGCATGCTTTATTCGCTGTTTCGTCCCCTGCTGTTCGCGGCGGATCCGGAACTCGCGCACGACATCGTCCTCAAGAGCCTCGATGCGGCGGCGGCGGTAGGCATCGCGCGATTCGCGGCGCCGCGTGACGCGGGAACGCCGGTCGAAGCGATGGGCATTCGCTTTCCGAATCGCGTGGGCCTCGCCGCCGGTCTCGACAAGAACGCCGAGCACCTTGCCGGCCTCGCGACGCTGGGCTTCGGCTTTCTCGAGGCCGGCACGGTGACGCCGCGCGCGCAGCCTGGCAATCCGCGCCCGCGCATGTTTCGCCTTGCGGACGCGCACGCGCTGATCAATCGCCTCGGGTTCAACAACGACGGCGTCGAGCGCTTCGTCGCGAATGTCGAACGTTCCGGCTATCGCGGCGTGCTCGGGATCAACATCGGCAAGAACTTCGACACGCCGAACGAGCGCGCCGCCGACGACTACGTCTGCTGCCTGCGCGCCGTGCACGCCCACGCGACTTACGTGACGATCAACGTCTCGTCGCCGAACACCCGGGGCTTGCGCGACCTGCAGGCCGAATCCGCGCTTGGCGCATTGCTCGGGCGAATCGCTGCCGAACGCGACCAGCTCGCGCAACGACACGGGCGCCGTGTGCCGCTCGCGGTGAAGATCGCCCCCGACCTCGATGACGACGCCGTTCGGGGCATCGCGCGGCTGCTCGTGTCGCACCGGATCGATGGCGTGATCGCGACCAACACGACGCTCGCGCGCGACGGCGTCGAAGGTCTCGCGCATGCCGGCGAGGCCGGCGGCCTGTCGGGGGCGCCGCTCGCCGCGCGTGCCACGGCGCTGGTGCGGGTGCTCGCGTCGGCGCTCGAGGGTGCGCTGCCGATCATCGGCGTCGGCGGCATCCTCGGTGGCGACGACGCACGCGCGAAGATCAGCGCCGGCGCGACGCTCGTGCAGCTTTACACGGGCTTGATCTACCGCGGTCCTGAACTCGTCGGCGAATGCGTGCGCGCGCTCGCCAGTCGCGCGTCGCCTTAGGCGATCGACCTCTGGGATTGACCCGGCAAACAGTCCGTCGGGGCGCAAGCGACCATTCCGGCCGTGCCCGCACCGTTCATGTCGCGTCGGTCACAGGGCGGCGCGAAACCAGAATGCGCGCGTGCGCGTCGGCGACCGTGATCCCCAGCTGGTTCACGGCTACGCCATCGAGCATGACGATGCCGCCCCCCTGCCGCGGCTTGTCGTCGAGTTTCGCGATCGTCCACGTCGTCGTCATCGTGTCGGCGGCGCGCACCGGCGCGAGAAAGCGCGCCCGGTGTTCGAGATACGCGATGGCCGTGCCGTGAAAGTACATGCCGACGGCTGCGCCCATGATCGACGAAGTGAGCATGCCGTGCAGGATCGGCGTGCCGAAGCGCGTGCCCTTGGCGTACTCGGCATTGACGTGGTGCGGATTGAAATCGCCGATCAGCCCCGCGCCCATCACGATGTGCGTTTCGGTGATCGTCAGCGCACTCGCGAACGTGTCGCCGACGCGCACGTCGTCGAACCACTTCCCGGTGGCGTGGATCGCGTTCACGTCGCAGGCGGCGCGGGCGCCCGCGCGCGCAGCTGCGTGAGCTCGGAAAGGCACAACTCGGTGAACGCGATGCCGGCGTAGATCGGCAGCACGAGCAGGTTGACGATCGGCACCAGCGACAGCGGTGACAGTGCGAGACCGAGCCCGAGCAGCCGGGTGCGATTTTCGCGCAGCACCGCGCGGATCTCGTCGACGCTCGCGTGCTCGGCGAGCGCATCGTAGCGAAACATCCGCTGCGACAGCCACGCGTTCAGCAGCAGAGAAACGGCGACGTACAGCGGTGGAAACGCGAGCAGCGGCAACGCGACGAGCCACAGCGGCACGAATACGGCGAGCGCAATCGAAGCGTTGCGCATGCTGCCGACGAACGTGCCGCCGCGCCGCGCCGCGAGTGCCGGGAAATGGCGCGCCGCAACGGTGCGCACGATGACCGGCATCGTCAGCACGGCGATCGCCGCGATCGCCGTCGCGACCGCCAGCGCGAAGAACACGAGCGCTGCGACGACCTGCGCCACGATGCGCTGCCACGGCGTCGGCCCCGTGTCGGCACCGAACCACCGTGACAGCCCGTCGATCAGCGGATCCCAGGCCATCACGCCGATCGCGATCCACACGATCGCGCTGACCAGGAGCGGCAACGTGGCGAGGCCGATGATGCGCGCGGTGAACAGGATCGGCAGCGCCCGCCGCAGCGCGCCCGCGATGGCCTTCACGCGCCGATCAGACGGAAACCGTTTCGAGGTCGAACCGGTCGGCCAGCTCGCCGATGACACGCGTGAAGGCGCGGTCGATCAGCGGTTCGGCTTCGACCAGGCGCGCGCGGTTCGCGCGGAACTGCTCGGCAAGCGCCTCGGCCGTCATCGACAGCGCGCGCTGTCCCTGGCGATTCGTGAACAGGTAATTGCCGCGCAGCGGGCTCACCCATGCGAGCTTCGCGAACGACAGCTGTCCGTCGTCGTCCTCGAACTCGACCCACATGCCGCGATCCATGCTGCGCGCGATCTCGAGGTACTCGTCGTCGAGCACGGCGTCACCGGCGTCGGGCATTGCCGGCTCCGCGGGCGCCATGGCCGCCGCGAGCGCTTCCGCGCGCGCGGCCTTGTCGGCATCGCCGACAGCCTTCGCCGCTTCGGCCTCCGCCTTGGCTGCTTCGGCGACCGCGGCGGTCGGTGACGGCACCGTGGCGAGCGACGGCTTGACCGCAGCCGCATGCGCTTCGACGAGGTTCGACATGAACGCCTCGCGTTCCCCGGGCGCCCACTGCGGCCCAGGAACGCCGGCCGCGAGCCGTTTCAGCAGCGACGGCAACAGCGCGACGAGGTGCTTGCGATCCTCGGGTGTCTTCTTCGGCTGCACGCTCCACACGAGATCCTCGAGCGTGGCGACGCTCGATCCCCATGCATCGCTGTCCTCGCCTTCGCGCAGGTAAATGACTTCGAGCGTGTGCTGCCACTTGCGGCGCAGGAATTCGGCGAG
>DASSEA010000406.1:0-4240 GCA_035696805.1 Casimicrobiaceae bacterium | reverse complement strand
CGCACGGCGCATCGGCATCGCCGAGATCATCTGCTGCGCGGCGCCGTCGTATCTCGCAGAGCATCCCGCGCCGCGCGCTCCCGACGATCTTCGCGGCCATGCGTGCCTCACCTACGCGTATTCGTCGGAGGGCAACCTGTGGCGATTCGCCGACGCATCGGGCGCGATGCACGAAGTCAAGGTGGCCGGGCCGATACATGCGAACAATGGCGCAATGCTGACCGCGCTGTGCGTTGCCGGAGGCGGCATCGCCGTCGCACCGGACTTCATCGTCGCAGACGACGTGCGCGCCGGCCGGCTGCTCCGCTTGCTGCCCGGTTACACGCCCCCGGCGATCAGCATCAGCGCGGCGTACCCAAGCCGCCGCCACCTGTCGGCGAAAGTCCGCGCGTTCATCGACTTTCTCGCGCTGCGCTACACGAGCGACCCCGAGTGGCGTCTCGAGCCTCCCGTGCGCGAGGCGCAGCGCACGTCGCGGCGACGCGCTCAGGGAAGCTGAATCTTGCCGCCGCCGCCGAGCGGACCGCCCGGTCCGAGCGTCGCCCCGGCGGGGGGCACGACGATCGACGACGACGCCTGCCTGCGCATTTCCTGGATTTCCCGCATGGCGCGCTCGATGCCGGCCTTCGTGGCTTCGGGATAGCGTTCGATCGCATCCGCCAGCGTCGGCGCGTCGATGTCGAAGCTGATCGGCAGCGGCCCCATGTTCGTCATCAATTGCGCTTCGCCCTGGTACACGGTGCGCCGCAGCGTATCGGGCGTGCCGTCCGCTTTCACGGGCAGCAGCACCCGCAGCGTGCCGACCTTGCGATCCGTGTAGATCTCCTCGCGATAAAGCGACGTCGCATCCATCGCCGCCTCGCTCGTGCGCGTGCCCGGTTCGGCTGCCATCTCGATTTCTCTCCTGCGCTTTTCGGAAGCTCGAAGCGTAATGGAATCAACGCTTCGGCGGCAACACCGATGAGATTGCCGTCACGGCAATTTGTTCACGCGACCTCCGGTAAAGCTTGCGCGCCGGATCCGTCCGTCGCGATGCAAGTCGCTGAAAACATGCGTGCTGGCTGCGTGGTACGCGGATTGCGCCGTTCTCAGCTCGACTTCACGGGATTCGACGCGATGGCGCACTTGCGAACGACGACGCGAACACCGACGCAGCCGGCGCCGCTCGTCGCGGGCATCGCGATCAGCCATCCCGAGCGGCCGATCGTGCAGGCGCCGGGGCACACGAAGCTCGACGTCGTCCGTTATCACGAACGGATCGCCGCGTGGCTGCTGCCGCACCTTTCGCCGCGGCCGATCGCCGTCGTCAAGTGCATGGACGGCAGCTTCGACGATTGTTTCTTCCAGAAGCACGGCGCGCGCAATCGCGGCGACGACGAAGAGTCGCCGCCGTTCATGCGGATCGCCGGCATCGCCGATGTCGTACGCGCCGTGCAGAACGGAAGCTACGAATTCCACACGTGGGGCGCGAGCTTTCCGCGCCTCGAGCGGCCCGATCGGATCACGCTCGATCTCGACCCCGACACGGAACTGCCGTGGACGCGAATGCAGCAGGCGCTCGACAGCGTTCGCGCGCTGCTCGATCGCCTCGCGCTGCGCGCCTTCGTCAAGACGACGGGCGGCAAGGGCGTGCATGTCGTCGTGCCGATCACGCGCCGGCATACGTGGCCCGAAGCGAAGGCATTCGCACGCGGCATCGCGG
Source organism: Casimicrobiaceae bacterium (assembly GCA_035696805.1). GTDB lineage: Bacteria > Pseudomonadota > Gammaproteobacteria > Burkholderiales > Casimicrobiaceae > VBCG01. Next base: position 2,538 of record DASSEA010000406.1, on the reverse strand, counting down.
AGCGGCTCGCCGGCGACGACCCCGCGCTGTTCACGGCCACGGTCAGCAAGGAGGCGCGCGTCGGCCGCGTCTACGTCGACTACCTGCGCAATGCGGAAGGCGCAACGGCCGTCGCGGCGTACTCGCTCCGTGCGCGCGCAGGACTGCCGGTATCGATGCCGATCGACTGGAGCGAGCTTCGTGCGGGCGACATCCGCGGCCGTTACTACAACATCGACAATGCCGAAACGGCGATCGCTCGACGCCGCGCCGACCCGTGGGCCGACTACGACCGCTCGCGCCAGACGATATCCGGCGCGATGCGCCGCGCGCTCGGCCTTTGACGCGAGCCGCTCGCGCTGCCGTCGTTTCAGCGGCGCAGGAAGTTCTCGATGCTGGTCGCGAGCGCGACCGGCGTTTCATGCATCGGGTAGTGACCCGCGTTCGCCATCACTTCGAGCTCGCAATCCGGGTAGCAATCGAGAAACGTCGCCTGCATCATCGTCGTCGTCAACGCGGGGTCGTGCTCGCCGACGATCACCTTGACTGGCAGGCCGAGGCCGCGCACTTCGGCGCTGAAATCGGTGTTCGCCCACGCGGGAAGATACGCCGCAAACGCAGCGCGCGACGCATGCGCGAGCGAATAGTCGACCATGTGCTGAATCCACACGCGCGACAGCCGGTTGCCCGTCGTGTAGTCGATGATCGCGTAACGGTTCTGCGGGTTGTCGGCGGCGCCGCTGAACAGCGCCCAGCCAGCCTCGTCGAAGGGAACGCCCGACGCGGGCACCGGCGTGATGCCCACGAGCTTGCGCACGCGCTCCCGCGCGACGGCGAGCACGCGTTGCGCCGCCATCGCGCCCATCGAATGGCCGACCAGACTGAATTCGCGCACGCCGAGATGGTCGGCGAGCGCAAGCGTGTCGGAAGCGATCTCGTCGATCGTATACGCGCCTTCGACGTCTCGCATGCCGCCGTAGCCGCGATAGTCGATGAAGGCGTAGGCGAACTCGTCCGTCGTGAGCGCAGGTTCCATCGGCGCGAACGCGTGGGCGTCGCCGAACCAGCCATGCAGCACGAGCACGGCGTGCGGCCCGTGTCCGACGACATGGTGGCTGTTCGGCGACGCCGTCGGCGTCACGGCTGCAACACCCACTTTCCGCCGTCGATGCGCACCATGACGCGCGCCCGCGCGTCGAGGCCGAGATGGTCCGACGCGCTCATGTTGACGACGCCGTTCGTGACGGACAGGTTTTTCGTGGCCTCGAGCGCGTCGCGGAGCGCGCGACGGAATTCGGCGGTGCCGGGTTGCGCCGCCTTCATGGCGACGGGGAGCGCGTGCGCGAGCTCGGTGCACGCGTCCCACGTGTACGAACCGAACGCCGATACGCTGCCGCTGCCGTGCGCAGCCTCGTACAGCTTGATGTACTGCAGCGCCTGCTGCCTGGCCGGATGCGAATCGGCAAGCTGGGCGGCGACGATCACCGGGCTCGCGGGCACGTAGGCGCCTTCCACGTCCTTGCCGCCCACGCGCAGGAAATCGTTGTTGGCGACGCCGTGGTTGAAGTAGACGCGGCCCTTGTAGCCTCGCTCGGCAAGTGTCGTCGCGGGCAGCGCCGCGGGCGTGCCCGACGCGCCGATCACGATCGCATCGGGCTTGGCGGCGAGGAGCTTCAGCACCTGGCCGACGACGCTCGTGTCCTTCGGCGAAAAGCGCTCGTTGGCCAGGAGCGGAATCTTGCGCGCGGCGGCCGCCTTGTCGATCTCCGCGAAAAATGCCTCGCCGAGCGCGTCGGAGAACCCGACGTAGCCGAGCGTCTTCACGCCCGCCGCGGCGGCGTGCTCGAGGATCGCGCCTGCCATCATGACGTCGGTCTGCGGCGTCTTGAACGACCATGCGCGTTTCGCGTCGACGGGTTCGATGATGCGCACCGACGACGCCAGCGAGATCGTCGGCGTCTGGGCGTCGGCAAAGACGTCGAGCATCGCGAGCGAATTGGGCGTCGTCGTCGAGCCGATGATCGCGTCGACCTTCGATTCGCCGATCAGCTTGCGCGTGTTCTGCACGGCGGTCGTCGTGTCCGACGCGTCGTCCAGCACGATGTACTCGACCGTCTTGCCCGCGACCTCCTTCGGGCACAGCGCGATCGTGTTGCGCTCGGGAATGCCGAGCGACGCGGCGGGTCCCGTCGCCGAAACGGTGACGCCGATCTTCACTTGCGCCGATGCGAGGGTGGCGAGCGCGAGTGCAGCCATCGCGACGGCGCCGGCGGTCAGTCCGCGGTGCATTGAATTCTCCCGGGTGGGCGGTTTTTCGTGGGCGCTCATGATACGACGGCAGGCAGGTGCAGAAACCCGCGAAAGCGCGCGCGTCCGCCGCGCACGGGCGCTGCCGAGAGTCGGTAATCGGGGAAGCGCCTGGGAAACGGCCAATCGCGATGCGGCCTTCGAGCCGTGCCAGGCTCAGGCCCGCGCACTGGTGGATGCCGAACCCGAACGCCAGGTGACGGTTGTTCTCGCGCCGAAGGTCGAGCCGGTCCGGGTGGGCGAACTGCGAGG
>DASSEA010000405.1:0-2536 GCA_035696805.1 Casimicrobiaceae bacterium | reverse complement strand
AGTCGAAGATCAACTGGCGGCAGGCGGAAGGCGAGGAAATCGCCGTCGCCGTCATCCCCGCCAGCTACTTCGACAACCTGATCGCGATCGTGCCGACGTTCGAGGCGCTGTCGGGCGTCAAGGTGCGTTTCGAGAAAGTGCCGCCGGGACAGATCCGCCAGAAGGCGATGCTCGACCTGTCGTCGAAGACCGCGACGTACGCGACGTCGGCGACCGATCCGATGTACTACCCGCTCTACGTGTCGAACAAGTGGATCGAGCCGCTCGACCGGTACCTGAACGATGCGTCCCTCACCGACGCCGCGTGGTTCAACTACGACGACATCTTCAAGGCGTGGCGCGACGCCGACTCGTACGAGGGCAAGCCGTACGCGATTCCGTACGACGGCGAAGTCACCGTGCAGGTTTATCGCAAGGACCTCTACGATGCGAAGGGCCTGAAGCCGGCCGAGACGCTCGACGACTTCCTGAAGAACGCTGCGGCGCTCAACGATCCCGCGAACCGGATGTACGGGATGGCGCTGCGCGGTTTCGCGGGCGCGGGTCAGAACATGTACATCTACCCGTCGCTGTTCAAAGCGTTCGGGGGCAGCTGGTTCAGCGGCAGGAAGGTCGTCGTCAATTCGCCGGAAGCGATCCGCGCGCTCGACTGGTACGTCGACGCCGAGGCGAAGTACGCGCCGCCCGCCGTGCGCAACTGGAACTGGCCCGACATCGCGGATGCGTTCTCGCAGGGCACGCTCGGCTGCTACATCGATGCGCACTCGTCGGCAGCCGTGCTGATGAATCCTGAAAAATCCAAGGTGATCGGCAAGGTCGCGTTCGCGCGCTGGCCGAAGGGTCCGACCGGCAAGCGCGTCACGTCGATCTGGAACTGGGGTTTCCCGATCAACGCGGCGCTCTCCGACAAGCAGAAGCGCGCGACGTGGCTGTTCATCCAGTGGGCGGCGTCGGCGGAAACCCAGGCGCGCACGTCGTGGAAGTTCGCGGGCGCCGCGAAGCGTTCCGGACTCAATCGGACGTCGTTGTGGAAGTCGCCCGATTTCGTCGCGATGACCAAGGACATCGGTCCGAACTTCGTCGAGGCGGCATTGACGTCGCTCGAGCAGGACACCGACGTCGAATGGCGGCCGCGCGTGCCGCAGTGGCCGGCGATCGGCGACACGATGGCGACCGCGATCCAGGCGGCGCTCGTCGGCCAGAAGAAGTCGAAGGAAGCGCTCGACGAAGCGCAGGCGCGCATCGACCAGATCCTGAAGGGGTAGAGAGCACGGGTTCGGATCGCCGCTTCGCGCTCGCCCTGTTCCTGCCGGCGTTCGGCACGCTCGTCGTCACGACGACGGCGCCGCTCGTCTACCTCGTCTGGAACAGTGCGATGCGGATCGACCTGTCGATGCCGTGGCTCGGCGGCTTCGCCGGTCTCGACAACTACGCGAAGATGGGCGGCGATCCGCGGTTCTGGCATTCGCTGTGGCTGACGCTGATCTACACGGCGAGCACCGTGGTGCTGCAGGTCGTGCTGGGGCTGTCGCTAGCGCTGCTCGTGCTGCGCATCCCGCGCGGCCAGGCGGCGCTGCGCATCGCGGCGATCCTTCCGATCGTTCTGGCGCCGGTCGTCGTCGGACTGTTCTGGCGCACGCTGGTCCTGTCGCCGGACGTCGGGCTGGTCGACGTCGTCACGCGCGCGCTTGGCCTCGGCAGCCACAACTGGCTCGGTGATCCGCAGCTCGCGCTGATCTCGGTCATCGCGATCCACACGTGGCAGTGGACGCCATTTGCGTTCCTCGTGATCCTCGCGAGCCTCTCCGCGTTGCCGCCCGACGTGTTCGAGGCGGCACGCATCGATCGCGCGAGCGCATGGCAGCGCTTTCGCTACATCACGCTGCCGCTGATTCGGCCGGCCATCGTCATCGTCGTCATCATGCGCACGATGATCGCGCTCTCGGCGTTCGCCGCGATTTTCGCGGCGACCGGCGGCGGCCCGGGGACGTCGACGGAGATCCTGAACCTGTACGCATACCGCACGTCGTTTTCCGAGTTGAACCTGGGCTACGGCGCGGCGCTTGCCGTCGTGCTGCTCGCGATCACCCTCGCCGTGTCGTTCGTGATGTTCCGCGTGCGCCGCCGCGCGGCCGTTGCATGACGGCGCGCCGATTCCGCACGCTGGTGCTGATCGGCCTGGCCGCGCTGCTGCTCGCCGTATGGGCGTTCCCCGTGATGTGGGCACTCCTGACGTCGTTCAAGACCGAACGCGACGTGCTGGCGTATCCGCCGACCGTCATCTTCGAACCGACGCTGCGGAACTACCGCGACGTGCTGTTCGGCTCGGCGAGCATCCTGCCGAACCTCGTGTCGAGCACGATCGTCGCCGGCGCGTCGACGCTGCTGACGCTCGTCTTCGCGATCCCCGCCGCGTACGCGCTCGCGCGGCTCGATCTGCCGGCGAAGCGCGCGTCGGGCTTTTACGTGCTCGCGACGCAGATGTTGCCGCCGGTGGGGTTGATCATTCCGTACTACCTCGTGCTGCAGAAGATCG
>DASSEA010000404.1:0-3602 GCA_035696805.1 Casimicrobiaceae bacterium | reverse complement strand
CGGGGGCCGCGGGCGTCGCGGTCGCCGTCCACGCGTTCCTCGACGGTCGCGATACGCCGCCGCGCAGCGCGAAAGCGTCGCTCGAGTTCATGGACCGAACGTGCGCGAGGCATGCCGATGCACGGATCGCGTCGATCTGCGGCCGCTATTACGCGATGGATCGCGATCGACGCTGGGAACGGGTCGCACCCGCGTATGCCGCGATCGTCGACGGCGACGCGCCGCGGGAGGCGCCCTCGGCCGTGGCCGCCCTCGACGCGGCGTACGCCCGCGGCGAATCCGACGAATTCGTCCAGGCCACGGCCATCGTCGACGCGTCCGGTCACGCCACGCGGATGCGCGACGGCGATGTCGTCGTGTTCATGAACTTCCGCGCCGATCGCGCGCGCGAGATGACACGCGCGCTGACCGATCCGCGGTTCGACGGTTTTCCACGCAAGCGCCTGCCGAAGCTCGCGCGCTTCGTGTGCCTGACGCATTACGGCGACGACTTCCGCGACCTGCCAGTGGCCTTCGCGCCTCAGGTCGTCGCCAACGGCTTCGGCGAGTATCTGGCGCGCCAGGGGCTGCATCAATTGCGCATCGCCGAAACGGAGAAATACGCGCACGTCACCTATTTCTTCAACGGCGGCAGCGAGGCCGTGTACCCGGGCGAGGACCGGATTCTCGTACCGTCGCCAAAGGTCGCGACGTACGATCTCAAGCCGGAAATGAGCGCGCTCGAGGTCACCGACCGGCTCGTCGAGGCGATCGGCAGTGGCCGCTACGACGCGATCGTCTGCAATTATGCAAACGGCGACATGGTCGGGCATACGGGCAACTTCGAGGCGGCGACGCGCGCCATCGAGACGCTCGACGCGTGCCTCGGACGCGTCGTCGACGCCGCGCGCGCGGTCGGCGGCGAGGTCCTGATCACGGCGGATCACGGGAACGCCGAGCAGTTGCACGACGACGCGACCGGCCAGGCGCACACGGCGCACACGCTGAATCTCGTCCCCTGCGTCTACGTCGGAAGACCGGCGACGTTGAGCGCGGGCGGCGCTTTGCAGGACATTGCGCCGACGCTGCTCGCGCTGATGGGCCTGCCGAAGCCGGCGGAAATGACCGGCCATGCGCTCGTGCGCTTCGACGACGCGTCGAAGGAGCGCAAGGCGCACTGACACGCCTTCGAGTCGGTTCGCGCGGAGCAGTTGGCATCGTCCTCGCGCCCGCGGGAACTCAACGACGCCGCAACGGACCAATGCAAGCCGCGCCGCCGTGCGACGGCATTCGGATCCCGGCCGGCCGCTGCATGCCGGCGCTCCCGAAGCAAGTGTCAGGTTGGCTGTGGGCGACAGCCCGGCCGCCGATCGTCGCCGACTGGCGGAAAGCACCGGGACACGATTGAATTTCGCTGCATCGGCGGGCGTATACTTGTTTGCGAGTTCCGCGGGGCGTTGCCTCGCGGTCGATGAGGACCAACGGGGTTGGCGATGCGCGACGGCATGAAGAAGGCGGGTTGGATCGGCATGGGTGCGGTGCTCGGCTTGCTGCTGAGCCTGAACCTCTCGGTGTTCGCGCAACGCGAATCGCGGCTGCCGATTCCCTACGAGGATCTGCAGCTGCTGTCCGCGGTATTCGGCAAGATCAAGACCGACTACGTCGAGCAGGTGCCCGACGACAAGCTGATCAAGGAAGCGATCAACGGCATGGTGCGCGGGCTCGACCCGCACTCCGACTTTCTCGACGCTGAAGCCTTCCACGAACTGCAGGTCGACACGCAGGGACGCTTCGGCGGCCTTGGCATCGAAGTCGGCGTCGAGGACGGTGTGATCCGCGTCGTTTCGCCGATCGAGGACACGCCGGCGTTCAAGGCGGGCATCAAGGCGGGCGATCTGATCGTGAAGATCGACGACACGGCCACGCGCGGCATGCCGCTCGCGAAGGCCGTCGAGAAGATGCGCGGCAAGCCGGGAACGTCGGTGCTGCTGACCGTCGTGCGCAAGGAAGTCGACACGCCGCTCACGTTCACGCTGTTGCGGCAGGAAATCAACGTCAAGAGCATCCGTGCGAAGGCACTCGAGCCGGGCTTCGGCTACATCCGCGTGCGCAAGTTCCAGGAAGACACCGGCGGCGATCTCGCGAAGGCAATCCGCGAGCTGTATGCGAATGGTCCGCTGAAGGGACTCGTTCTCGATCTGCGCAGCGACCCGGGCGGCCTTCTGAACCAGGCGGTGGCCGTGTCATCGGCGTTCCTGCCGAAGGACGCGCTGGTCGTGTACACCGACGGGCGGACGCCCGATGCCCGGATGCGGCTGACGGCCAGCCGCGAGAATTACGTGCGGCGCGGCGAGGATTATCTGCGCGACCTTCCGGCGGGCGTCAAGACGGTGCCGATGGTCGTGCTCGTCGACGCGGGAACCGCTTCCGCGTCGGAAATCGTTGCCGGCGCACTGCAGGATCACAAGCGCGCGACCGTGCTCGGTGCGAAGACGTTCGGCAAGGGTTCGGTGCAGACGATCCTGCCGCTCGGCAACAACACCGGATTGAAACTGACGACCGCGCGCTACTACACGCCGGCAGGACGCTCGATCCAGGCGAAGGGCATCGAGCCCGACCTTCTCGTCGATGACGGCCGCGATTCGCCGAACCGCATTCGCGAAGCGAACCTCGAGCGTCATCTCGACGTTCCGGGCCTCGGCGGCGGCAAGGGCGCGATCATCGCCGGAAAGGGAACGCCGGCGACCGACGCCAATGCGGCAGCGAAGGCGGTCGGCGGACAGCCGGATGCATTGCCGCCGCGACTCGATTTCGGCTCCGACGAGGATTTCCAGCTCAAGCAGGCGATGAATCACCTGAAGGGCGTGCCGGTGATCGAGTCGGTCAAGGCGCTGTCGGCGGAGGCGAAGACGCAGTAGTTGCAGGATCCGTCGTCAGGTACCAGCGATCACAGACGAAGCCCGGCACCCGCCGGGCTTCGTCGTTTTGAAAGGCAGCGTCAGACTCGACTTGCGTCCCATGGACGATTCGCAACTGCTCCGCTACAGCCGGCACATCCTGCTCGACGAGCTCGGCCCGGACGCGCAGGGGGCCTTCGCGGCGTCGCACGCGCTCGTCGTCGGCGTCGGCGGTCTCGGTGCGCCGGTCGCGCAATTTCTGACCGCCGCGGGCGTCGGCACGATCACGCTGTGCGACGCGGACCGCGTCGACCTCACGAACCTGCAGCGGCAGATCCTCTACGCGACCGCCGACATCGGCCATCCGAAGGTCGAAGCCGCCGCGAAGCGGCTCGCCGCGATCAATCCCGACGTCACGCTGGCGCTCGTCGATGCGCGCGTCGGCGCGCCGGAACTCGCGCGCCTCACCGATGCCGCCGATGTCGTCGTCGATTGCTCCGACAACTTCGAAACGCGCCACGCGGTCAATCGCGCCTGCGTCGGCGCGCGCACGCCGCTCGTGTCGGGCGCTGCGATCCGCTTCGATGGCCAGGTTGCGGTTTTCGACGCGCGCGACGCGGCGAGCCCCTGTTACCACTGCCTTTTCGGCGAGGGCGAGGCCCTCGAGGAAACGCGCTGCGCAACGATGGGAGTGTTTGCGACGCTCGTCGGCATCGTCGGCGCCAC
>DASSEA010000403.1:0-2288 GCA_035696805.1 Casimicrobiaceae bacterium | reverse complement strand
GAAGAGGTCGGCAAGCAGTTCGACGTGACGCGCGAGCGGATTCGTCAGATCGAGGCGAAGGCATTGCGCAAGCTGCGGCATCCGTCGCGCTCGGAGAAGCTGCGGAGCTTTCTGGAGGGCGAATAGGACGCCTGTTTGATTGGATGCAACACGTTCGTGTTGGGTTGGAGAGCCGCGGGTTGTTCGACGCGTCAAGCGATGTTTCCGATCCCAAGAAGGACGCCAGCGATTTCAAGTCCGAAGCGAAGCGCGCGAAGGATGCGACCTCCGGCAATTTGCTGCGTCGACGCTACCCACGCTCGAGGAGCACCTGAGCCTCGCGCAGGAAGCGCAGAAAGCGGCCAGCCCCGAGCCGCGCGCGCCCGCGAAGACATCGAGCACGGGAACGCGCCAAACCGGAAACTGAAGAGCGACCTCGTTACTGCGCTGCGAGCGACAAGGTCGCGCTGACCTGCGCGGAATCCTCGGGATCGTCGCTGACGACGAAGCCCAGCGAGCGCACGAAGTCGAGCATCGGTTCGTTGACGCGCAGGATCGTGCCGATCAGGCGCTCGAATCCGCGGCGCTTTGCGCACACGATCAAGCCGCGCATCAGCACGCGTGCGACGCCGCGCCGTTGCCAGGCATCGGCCACCACCACGGCGAACTCCGCGCTCGTCTGGTCGGGGTTCGCGATGTAGCGGGCAACGCCGACAAAGGCTTGGGCGCCATCGACGTTGACCAAAGCGACGAGCGCGAGCTCGCGGTCATAGTCGACCTGCGTGAAGCGCGCGATCATCGTGGGCGTCAGTTCCGCGAGTCGATAGAAGAAGCGGAAATACCGCGTCTGTTCGGACAGGCCGTCGACGAAAGCGCGTTCGAACTCGGCATCCTCCGGCCGGATCGGACGCACGTGGAGCGTCGTCCCGTCCCGCAACGCCACGTCGCCGATTAGTTCGACCGGATACGGATGGATCGCCATGTGCGGATAGCCGCGCATGAGCTTGCGCTGCGCATCGACGTCGACGGCGATGCCTCCGACGTACACGCGTCCGTCGGCGAAGACGACCGGGTCCGCAACCAGCGAGCGTATCCAGGGTAATGCGCAGGCGAGCGCGGACAGGCGTGTCAGCAGGTCGATGAGCGGGTCGAGGGTCGCACGCGAGAGCTCCGAAATAGTCGACGGACGCACCGCGTGTGCGACCAGATCTGCGGCGAGGCGGGCATTGAGCGGCGGCAGCATGACGGACCGCTGCTGGACGAGTCCGTCGTGCCGCTGCCCGGGACCGAGCACGATGACCGGACCAAAACGTCGATCCGTCGCAATCCCAAGCGCAAACCCGCTGGCTGTTTCGTCACGCGGCATCTCGCGGATCACGATGCGACCATTCCACGCAGAGGGCAGCGTCGATGCCGGCACGTCGTGCAGTTCACCCCACGCCTTGGCGAGCGCGCGCCGGCTTCGTACGACGCGCTGCAGTGTCGAGCGCTCGGGCGCATCGGGTTCGAGCACGAGCGGCGGATGAAGCGCGCGCACGGCAGTTCCCGCGTGTTCGAGCGAATCGGCGACGGCAAACGTCCCAATCCCGAACGTAGCGAGCACGTGGCTTGCCTCGCTCAGCATGAGGCGATCGCGCCCCTCTTCCGCGAGTCGCAGCCGCATCGCCTCGAGCGACGCAAGATCGAGCGGTTCCGGCTCCGGCTGCGGCGGAGGGACTTCCAGCAGCCACGCCTGGTTGTTGCGGTACGCCGCGAGGAACGACAGCGCGTCGACGGCATTTTCCGGCGTGTAAAAATTGGAGACGCCGCCCGCTTCGAGCGCAGCATGAACGCCTCCGCGGTCGATCGCACCGAGCCATGCAGCGAGCACCGGCTTTGCGCGGTCCCGCGCCACCTGTGCCAGCGCTTGCGCGGCTTCGATCGCACCGGTGTTGGGTCGCGGCACGTGCATTGCAATTACGACGTCGACATTCGGATCGTCGATTGCAACCGAGACTGCGGCGGCGTGACGATCGGGTCCCGCGTTGCGCACGTCGATCGGGTTCGTTCGTGGCGCCCCGTCACCGAGCAACCGATCGAGTTCATCGGTGGACTTCTGCGTCAGCGCTGCGAGTTCGACGCCACGTTCCGCCGCGTGATCGGCGGCGAGCAATGCGGGCCCGCGGCCATTCGAAACGATGGCGACGCGATCGCCTTGAGGAATTCGCCCGCCCGCGAGGATGCGTGCAGCAGCGAAGAGCTGCGTGTAGGTGGCGACGCGGACGGTACCGGCGCGCATCAGGGCGGCGTGGAACACAGCGTCGGGCGCG
>DASSEA010000402.1:0-2021 GCA_035696805.1 Casimicrobiaceae bacterium | reverse complement strand
GTTGCGACGGGGAGCAGCGCGCGGACGAGCCGCAACGCCGCCTGCGTGAGCATGATCGCGGGGCTCGTCTCCCACACGAGGCGCAGGAAGGTCGGGACGTTCCGCAGCCCGCCGAAGCGCTCGCGCAACGACCTGCGCTCGGCATGGGCGATACGCTCGGCCGTAGGCGCCTTCGCCGTGCGGGCGCCCATCGAATAATTGCGGGCCATTCGCTATTGTGCCGCGCGGACTTGCGTCGCCGTGGTCGTGCGGCCGTAGGACTTTGGGGTCAGAGCAAGAAGTCGACTTATCGCTCTGACCCCATAGTCAGGATGCGCGCACCGCGCTCGCCGATCATCAGCGACGCGGCGTTCGTGTTCGCCGACGTCACCGTCGGCATGATCGACGCATCGATGACGCGCAGATTCTCGACGCCGAGCACGCGAAGGTCGGGATCGACGACGGCATCCTCGTCGCCGGCCCCGCCCATCCGGCACGTGCCAACGCAGTGGAACACCGTTCCGCCCGCTTTTCGCGCGAAGTCGAGCAGCGCGGCCTCGCCCTGCGCTGCGGGTCCCGGCAGCATTTCGACATCGAACAGCTCTCGAAACGCCGGCTGCGCATAAATCTCGCGGAGCATCCCGATCCCCGCGACGAGCGTCTGGCGATCGCGCGTCTCCTGCAAATAGCGCGGCTCGATCGTCGGAGCGTCGGCCGGATCGAGCGAGCGAATCTGCAGCCGTCCGCGCGACTGCGGATGACATTGCCACACGGCGGCGGTGAAGCCCGGGTACGCGTGCAACGGATCGCCGGGCTTGTCGACGGACAGCGGCATGACGTTGAACTGAACATCGGGCCGGCCACCGACGGCGTGCGGCGTGCACGCAGCGCCGCCGACCTGTCCAGCGCCCACGGTGAGGGGCCCCGAACGGCGCACCAGCCACTCGACGCCCATGCCGGCAAGCTTCAGCGGATTCCGCACGGCATCGTTCAGCGAGATCCGTTTGCGCAGGCGCACGATCGGGCGCGCCTGGTAGTGATCCTGCAGATTCTCGCCGACGCCCTGCAGCGGCGCGACGACACGAATGCCGAGACGCTCGAGCAACGCCGGCGGCCCGACGCCGGAGAGTTGCAGCAACTGCGGCGTCTGGATCGCGCCGGCCGACAGCACGACTTCGCGCGTTGCCCGAATGCTCGCCAGCGTTCCCTTCGCGTCGCGCCACTCGATGCCCGTTGCGCACGCGCCCTGGAAGAGCACGCGCGTTGCAAGCGCGTTCGGCCGCACGGTCAGATTGGGGCGCGCATGCGCGGGCCGCAGGAACGCGACCGCCGAGCTCGCCCGCCAGCCGTTGTCGATGCTGAGCTGGTAGGCGCCGACGCCGTACGTCGACGCGCCGTTGAAGTCCGGGTTGCGCGGCAGGCCGAATTGCACGCCCGCTTCGACCCACGCGTCGCAATACGGGTGATCGTTGCGCAAGTCCGACACGCCGAGTTCGCCGCTCGCGCCGTGATACGCGCTTGCGCCACCGGTGTAGCGTTCGAGCCGCCTGAAGTCCGGCAGCACGTCGACGTAGCGCCAGCCGGTAGCCCCTTGCGCGGCCCAGTCGTCGAAATCCTCGTGCTGTCCGCGAATGAAGATCAGCCCGTTGATCGACGACGAACCGCCGATGACTCGGCCGCGCGGCCAGACGATGTTGCGCCCGGCGGTGCCCTCCGAAGGAACGGTGTCGAAGAGTCGGGAAAAGCGCGGGTCGTAGATCGTGCGGAAATACCCGACCGGCAGGTGAATCCAGAAACTGCGGTCGGAGCCACCGGCTTCCAGCAGCAGGACGCGCACCGACGGATCGGCCGACAGCCGGTTCGCGAGAATGCATCCCGCGGAACCGGCGCCGACGATCACGTAGTCGAAGACCTCCGCGCCGGGCATCGCGTGCCGCCGACGTTGCCGTGAGCCGTGCCGGCCTGCAGCGATTTCAGCCCGGCAGCGTTTCGAGGTAGAGCTTCGCGTCGAAATACTGCGAAGCCGGCACCGGGTTCTGGAT
>DASSEA010000401.1:0-3771 GCA_035696805.1 Casimicrobiaceae bacterium | reverse complement strand
CTCGCTCGTTTCGATTCGCCGCGCATCGGTGAAACGCGGTAGACGTCACCCTTGCGTGAGCGCGGCCAGCGCCGCGCGATCGACGATCCTGATCCGCTCGCGCGCAACGTCGACCCAGCCGCGGTCTTCGAACGAACGCAGCAGGCGCGAAACGATCTCGCGCACGCTCCCGAGCTCATCGGCGAGCATCTGGTGCGTCGCGTTCACCGGATCTCCCTTCGCGAGGAGCAGCGCGGCAAGGCGCTGATCGAGTTTCTGATACGCGATCGCCTCGACGAGCGAGAGCAGCGTCGCAAGCCGCTCGCCGAACAGATTGAAGACGTGGTGTCGAAACGCTTCGTCGCTCGCAATGAGCGCGTGAAAGTCGGTCGCCGGCAGGATCAGCAGCTCGACGTCGGTCTCTGCAATGCCGCTCGCCGTGTAATCGCTGTGGCCGAGCAGGCAGCTCCCCGACAGGAGGCAGCTCTCGCCGGGCCGAACGCGGTAGAGCGGCAATTCGCGCCCGTTGGGATAACGCTGCAGCACCTTCACCGTGCCCGACAGGACCAGCGGGAACCCGCCGCATGGCGTGTGCGCGTCGAACAGGATCGTGCCTGCGCGCACCTTGCGATGGATGCCGTGCTCGACGATGCGCGTCAGCGACGCTGGCGCCGCATCGGCGAGCGCCGGAAAGAGCGTCTGCAGCGTTACGGTCGTTCTGGCGATGGAATCAGGCGACGGGGTCATGGCGGCCGATCGCGCCCATGACGGGGATCGCCGCAATTCTATCTTCCAGTCGCGGTGCCGGGATTCAGGTGCTCCCCCTGATACACGCGCTGTGTGATCCAGGTCACGGAAGCATTGCGCAGGCGCGACTATGCTGCCTGCGTGATCGACTGAACGGGGAACGCTCCAACGTATGGGACTGGCATTGCACGTGTTGATCCTGGCCGCGGCGCTGCCTGGGTCGGCATTGCTCGCGCAGCCGATTGCAGATCCGAGTGCGCGGCCGGCGCCCGCGACGGCGATGGTCGAGTACAAGGACCTCATTCGTGTCACGGCGGCCGAGGGCATCGTCGAGGCCGTACGGCAATCGACGCTTGCGGCGCAGGTTTCGGGCCGTGTCGTGGCCCTGGGCGTGAAAGCAGGCGACACGGTGAAGGCCGGCGAGGTGCTCGCGCAGATCGATCCGCGCAGCGCAGAGCAGGCCGAAGTGGCGAGCCAGAGCCAGGTGCGCGAGGCGCGCGCGAATCTCGCCAACGTGAAGGCAAAATACGAGCGCAGCCGTCAACTCTTCGCGCAGAAATTCATCAGCCAGGCCGCGTTCGACCAGGCGCAGGCCGATTGGCTCGCGGCGCAGGAGCAGACCTCCGCGGCAGTCGCCAACGCAGGCCAGGCGGCGACGTCAAAGAGCTTGACCACGATCACCGCGCCGTATGCCGGCGTGGTCGCGTCAACCGACGTCGAGGTCGGTGACATGGCCACCCCCGGACGAGCGCTCCTGACCGTGTTCGATCCACGCGAACTGCGCGTCACCGCGACCCTCCCGCAGGCGGTCCTCGCGCAGGCCCGGCTCGATCGCCCCATCACTGTCGAGATCCCGACGCTCGAGCGCACGCTCACCGCCCGCGACGTCACCATGCTTCCGGTCGCCGACATCCGCACGCACACTACGCGCGTGCGCCTCACATTGCCCGAATCGACGGGACTGCTGCCGGGACAGTACGCACGCGCGCTGTTCGTGACGGGACGCACGCGCGCACTTGCGATTCCTGCCGTGGCGATCCTGCGGCGCAGCGAGCTAACCGCCGTGTACGTGATCGACCGCGCCGGTGCGGCCCGATTGCGTCAGGTACGCGTCGGCGAGCCGGCGGGCGACGGCCTCGTCGAGATATTGGCGGGACTTCTGCCGGGCGAGCGGGTATCGCTCGAGCCGGTGCGTGCCGGCATCGAGGCAAGCAAGGGTGGAGACCGCACCTGATGATCTGCGGCCGGCATCGTTCGATTCAAGGAAGAGGCGCATGACAGCCGTGAACGCGCTCGGGGCCTAGGACGCCATGGGCATCTCCGGCCGCATCGCCCGGTTCTTCCTCGAATCGCGACTCACGCCGCTGATCGCGCTCGTCGCGCTTCTGCTCGGCGCGTTCGCGGTCGCCGTCACGCCGCGCGAAGAGGAACCGCAGATCAACGTGACGATGGCCAACGTGCTGATCCCATTTCCCGGCGCATCGGCCCGGGATGTCGAAACGCTCGTCGCGATACCCGCCGAGCAGGTGATCGGGCAAATCCACGGCCTCGAGCACGTCTTCTCCGTTTCCAAGCCGGGGCTCGCCATCGTGACGGCGCAGTTCAAGGTCGGCGTGCCGCGCACCGAAGCCTTGGTGCGGCTCAATGACACGATCCAGGCCAATCGCGACTGGCTGCCCCGGGAGCTCGGCGTCGGCGAGCCTCTGGTGAAACCCAAAGGCATCGACGACGTGCCGATCGTCACGCTCACGCTCTGGACTGCCGACACCGAACGCGGCGCATACGACGTCGAGCGTGTAGCGCACGCGTTGGAAGCCGAATTGAAACGCGTCGGCGGAACGCGCGAAATCGTCACGATCGGCGGCCCCGGCCGGGCGATCCGCGTCATGCTCGAGCCGGAGCGACTCGCCGCGTTCAAGCTCACCGTCGCCGACATTCGCCGGGCCCTCGCCACCGCGAACACCGCGATGCCGTCGGGCTCGCTAAACGCGGACAACCGTCTCCTCGATGTCGAAACCGGACAGTTCCTGGCCGGCGCGCAAGACGTGCGCGCGACGGTGGTCGGCGTGGTGGACGGCGGCCCCGTCTATCTGTCCGACGTTGCGCGCGTCGTCGACGGTCCGCCGCAACCGGCGCGATACGTGTGGCTCGGCACGCGCAAAGCAGGAAAGGGCAACGCAATCGAAACGTACGACGAGTTTCCGGCAGTGACGATCGCGGTCACGAAGAAACCCGCCGAAAACGCCGTCGACGTCGCCCATCGCGTGCTCGCGCGCGTGTCCGAGCTCAAAGACACGGTTATTCCTTCGGGAATCGAGGTCACCGTCACCCGCAATTACGGCGAGACGGCCAACGACAAGGCAATGAAGCTCATCCAGAAGCTCGTGTTCGCCACGCTTTCGGTGGTAGCGCTCGTGTTTGTCGCCCTTGGGCGCCGCGAGGCGCTGATCGTCGGCGCGGCGGTGATCCTCACGCTGTCGGCCACGCTCTTCGCCTCGTGGGCGTGGGGGTTCACGCTGAATCGCGTGTCGCTCTTCGCGTTGATCTTCTCGATCGGCATCCTGGTCGACGATGCGATCGTCGTCGTCGAGAACATTCACCGCCATCGTGCGCTCGAGCCCGACGCTTCGCTCGTCGCGCTGATTCCCAGGGCGGTCGACGAGGTTGGCGGCCCGACAATCCTCGCGACGTTGACGGTCATCGCTGCGCTGCTCCCGATGGCCTTCGTCTCCGGCCTCATGGGGCCGTACATGAGTCCCATCCCGATCAACGCCAGCATGGGCATGCTCATCTCGCTCGCGATCGCGTTCATCGTGACGCCATGGCTCGCCCTTCGCCTCTCGCGCAGTCAATCGGCGGCACAGCATGGCGCCACGCGGCTCGACACGCGACTCGCCGCCGTCTTCCCGCGATTGCTGGCGCCGTTCCTCCACGCCGCGCGTGGCGCGCGCAACCGCCGCCTGCTCCTGGCCGCCGTCGTAGGCGCGATAGGACTTTCGGTCGGGCTCATTGCCATGCAATGGGTCGTGCTCAAGATGCTTCCGT
>DASSEA010000400.1:0-6257 GCA_035696805.1 Casimicrobiaceae bacterium | reverse complement strand
GCTTCGTGCAGCTCGGATGGCGTGTGATCCGGATCGAGGCCTACGGCGAGCGCGGTGGCCTGCCGGGCGATCCCAACCGCTACATCGGTTCGGAGGTCGTCGATGACGATCGCCGCAGCTATTTCATCGCGCCGAACGTCGGGAAGGAAGCGATCGCGCTCAACCTGCGCAGCGCCGACGGTCGTCGAACGCTGGTGCGGCTCGTGCAGGCGCTCGGAGCCGACGTGTTCTGCTGCAACACGCTGCCGCGCCGCTACCAGGCGCTCGGCATCGACTACGAAACGCTGGCCGCGGCGAGGCCGGGGCTGATCTGGGCCGGCATTTCCGCGCTCGGCCCCGCGTTTCCGGACGCCCCCGGCTACGACCCGGTGCTGCAGGCGATGTCGGGTTATATGGAACTGACCGGCGACGCGGAGGGACCGCCGATGCTTTCCGGCGTGCCGATCATCGACCTCAAGGCTGGCGACGAAGTGTATGCAGGCGTGATGCAGGCGCTCGCCGAGCGTGCCGAAACGGGCAAGGGGCAGCGGATCGACGTGTCGATGCTGCAGGCCGCGGCCTCGTGGCTGATCACGACGCTGCCGCTCGTCGATTTCGATTGCGCGCCGAGCGAGATCACGCGTTGCGGCAACGAGCATCGGAAGTTCATCCCGACCAACGTGTATGCGACGCGCGACGGTTACATCTTCGTCGCGATCGGCAACGACGTGCAGTGGCAGCGCCTGACCGACATTGCGAAATTCTCGCGCCTCGCGCATGCCGACCGCGCGACCAACGCGGGCCGGCACCGCGAGCGCGCGGCGATCCAGGCGGAGATAGCCGCGATCACGCGGCTGCACGCGACCGCCGAACTCGCACGCGAACTTGCCGACGCGACGATTGCCCATGCGGCGATCAACGACATTCGCACGGTGCGCGATCTGCCTGCGCTGGCGAACCGCCTGACGACGACGCGCACGCCGGACGGCCGCACGGTGCGAATGCAGCCGGCAGCCGTCGACCGCGAGGACTCGCCACGCGCATTCGCGTTCGCGCCGAAGTACGGCGAGCACACGCACACCGTGTTGCGTGAAGCGGGCCTCGCCGCCCGCGAAATCGATGCGCTCGCCGAGGCGGGCGTGATTCCACCGCGCGTCGCGGCAGCGGCGTTGCAATGACCGCCATGCAAAGAGCGCTGCGCCTCGGGCCGGGAGATCCATGATGAAAAAACTCGAAGGCAAGGTCGCGCTGGTGAGCGGCGCCGGCCGCGGCATCGGCGCCGCCATCGCCACCAAGCTCGCCTCCGAGGGCGCACGCGTCGTGCTGAACGACATCGACGAGGCCGTGGCCGATGCGACGGCACGCGCCATCGAAGCGGAGGGCGGCGAGGCGGCGACGTGCGCGGGTGACGTGACGAAGCCCGATTTTCCGGCACGCTTCGTTGGCACGGCGCTCGAGCGCTTCGGCGGGCTCGACATCGTCGTGAACAACGCCGGCTACGCGTGGGACAGCGTGATCCAGAAGATGACCGACGACCAGTGGAACGCCATGCTCGACGTGCACGCGGGCGCGCCGTTCCGGATCCTCCGCGCGGCGGCGGAGCCGCTGCGCCAGCTCGCGAAGAAGGAAAAGGACGAAGGGCGCATCGTGCAACGGAAGGTCGTGAACGTGACGTCGATCGCCGGTCTGTACGGCAACGCCGGCCAAGTCGCGTACGCGGCGGGCAAGGCTGCGGTCATCGGTCTCACGAAGACGCTGGCAAAGGAGTGGGGCCGGTACAACGTCAACGTCAACGCGGTCGCGTTCGGTTACATCCGCACGCGAATGACCCAACCGGTCGGTGCCGAGGCGGCGGTCGCGCATGTCGGCGAGCGGGAAGTGAAGATGGGCGTGCAGCCGGAAATGCTCGCCTTCATGGAACGGATGATCCCCCTCGGCCGCGGGGGCACGCCGGAAGAAGCCGCGGGGGCCGTGTACCTGTTCTGCATCCCGGAATCCGATTACATCAGCGGGCAGGTGGTGCTCGCAAGCGGCGGGTTCGTCATGTAGTTGAAGAGTTCGAGCGGAGGAAACGACATGGATGCGTTCAAAGGCATGAAGCTGCACTTCGTCGTGGCGGCGATCGCAGCGATGATGGGTTCGGCGGCGTACGCGCAGGTGCGGATCGGCGTCGTCAGCTCGGCGACGGGACCGACGGCGTTCGTCGGCGTCGCCCAGAAGAATTCAGTGGCGCTGCTGCCGAAAAAGGTCGGCGACACGACGATCGAGTATTTCGCGCTCGACGACGCGAGCGACCCGACGCAAAGCGTGAACAACGTCAAGAAGCTGCTCGCCGAGCAGAAGATCGACGCGCTGATCGGTCCGTCCGGGTCGCCGAATGCGATGGGCGTCGTCGAATTGATGGCCGAGGCCAAGACGCCGATGCTCGCACCGGTCGGCACGACGGCGGTCGTGCTGCCGATGGACGCACGCAAGCGCTGGGTGTTCAAGACGACGCAGAACGACAACATCATCGCCGATGCGCTGATCGCGCACATGAAGCGAAACGGGGTGAAGAGCGTCGCGTTCATCGGCTACAACGATCCGTACGGCGAGACCTGGTACAAGACGGTGATCCCGATGTTCGACAAGGCGGGCATCCAGGTCGTCGCCAACGAACGTTACAACCGGGCCGACGCGAGCGTTACCGGTCAGGTGCTGAAGCTCAAGGCCGCCGCACCCGACGCCGTGTTCGTCGCCGGCGTCGCGGCGGGTGCGGCGCTGCCGCAGATGCAACTTGCTGACGCCGGCTACACGGGCAAGGTGTACCAAACGCACGGCGCCGCGACCGACGATTTCATCCGCATTGGCGGCAAGAAGGTCGAAGGGACGATCATGGCCGCGAGCCTGATGCTCGTGCTCGATCAGGTGCGGGACGACGTTCCGTCGAAGAAGGTCGCCGCCGAGTACGTCGCCGCGTACGAGAAGCTGTACGGAAACCGGCCGGCCACGTTTGGCGCGAACGTCTACGACGCCGGTCTGCTGCTGCAGCGCGCGATCCCCGAGGCCCTCGCGAAAGGCAAGCCGGGCACGCCGGAGTTCCGCAGTGCGTTGCGCGATGCCCTCGAGGCGACGCACGAGCTCGTCGCGACGCAGGGCGTCTACACGATGAGCGCGGCCGATCACTCGGGGTTCGATCAGCGCGGCCGCGTGCTGCTCACCGTGCGCGATGGCAAGTGGCTGTTGATGCCCGAGCAATAGCCAGGGAGCGCGAAACGCGCCACGACGATCGCAACCGATCGCCGACGCGCGTCGATCGGAGTTGGCGCGTGAACGCGGGCACCGGCGGCGCAGCGTGGTCGGCACCGCTGTGGCGGAGCGGCTTCCGGCCGTTCTTCCTGCTCGGTGCGCTGCATGGCCCGCTGGCGCTCGCCGTGTGGCTGGTCGTGTTCACCGGCCTGTGGAATCCGCCGCCGATGCCGATCGCCCCCGCGCTGTGGCACGGACACGAGATGGTGTTCGGTTTCCTGGCGGCGATCATCAGCGGGTTGCTGCTGACGGCTTTGCCGAGCTGGGCCGGCGTACCGGAACAAACGGGGAAGCGACTCGCGCTGCTCGTCGGTGCATGGCTCGCGGGACGCGTGGCGATGGCGCTGGTCGCCGCCGTGCCTGCAGCGCTCGTCGCCGTGATCGACGTCGCGGCGCTGCCGCTCTTGTGCGCGCTGCTGCTGCCGGATCTCCTGCGCGCGAGGCAGCGCAAGTTCACCGCGATCCTGCCCGTGCTATTCGCGCTGGCCTTCGCCAACGCCGCCTTTCACGTGGCGCTCGCGCGCGGTGACGCGGAGGCCGCGTCGACGGCGCTCGTCGGCGCCGTCGCGTTCATCGTCGTGCTCTATTCACTCGTCGGCGGCTTCATGACGCCGGTGTTCACGAATAACGCGCTTCGCGACCAGGGATCGGCGCATCGCGCCTGGCGGCATCGGCGCCTCGACCTCTGTGCGCATGCCTTCGCGGTCGCCTTCGCCATCACGCAGGCGACTGCGACGTCGCCGCGGCTCGGCGCTGCCATCGCGGCGGGTGCGGCGATCGTGCATGCCGTGCGCCTTGCCGGCTGGAACGGGTGGCGGGTACGCGGTCAACCGATGGTGAGTGCGATGCACGCCGGCTATGCATGGCTCGTCGTGGCCTTCGTGCTCGCCGCGGTCGCTCCGTTCGTCCCCGCAGTGGGTGCGCGCGACTGGCTGCATGCGATGACCGTCGGCGCCATCGGCCTGATGATGCTCGCGCTGATGCCACGGGTCTCGCTGCGACATACCGGACGCGGCCTCGCGCTGTCACCGTGGATCGTCGCCTCGTATGGCGTGATGACCGCCGCCGTCGTATTGCGGCTCGCGTTCAACGTGCCGAACGCGCCGCTGTGGGTCGCGGCGGCCGGCGCGCTCCTGTGGGCGGCGTGCTTCGTGATCTACCTCGCCGTCCATGCGCCGATGCTCGTGACCCCGAGCCTGCCGCGCGTACCGCTCGACCCGTCGCCCGCGCCGCGGAATCTCTGAACGCTTTGCACGCCCGGCGTTGGCCCGACGTGCGAACGAATGCGGCGCTCGTATCCCGCGAATGCCTGGATGCCGATTCCTTGATCTGAGGCAATTCTGCGGGCGCGGCGTTGCCGATTTGGGATAACGCCCTCGAACTCGCCGTCCCTAGACTTCCGCAGGAACGACGCACGCGCACGCGGCGCGTCGCGACGCAGGGAGCGGACAGCATGCGTTTTGCGAAATGGATCGGCGCGCTCGTCACCGTCGCGTCGCTTGCGGCGCCGTCGTACGCCGCCGACGAGCCGAACGAGCAGGTGACGACGCAGAAGCTGCCCCCGGCCAACGCTCACCGCGTCTACCTCGCGGATTTCGCGATCAGCCACGTCATGGACGGCCGGTTGAACGTCATCGACGGCAATGCGCTCAAGCTGCAGGGCATGGTGGCCACCGGCTTCGCCGGCTTGCCGACGCTGTCGCCCGATCGCTCCGAGCTCTATGTCGCGACGACGTACTACACGCGGCTCAATCACGGTGATCGCGTGGACGTCGTCGACATCTACGATCTCGCGACGCTCGAGCACAAGGGCGAGATCGCGATCCCGCCCAAGCACGCGATGGCGCTGCCGTATCACGGCGTCATTCGCACGTCGGCCGATGGCCGCCTGCTGTTCGTGCAGAACGCGACGCCCGCTCAATCGGTGAGCGTCGTCGACCTGCGTGCGCGCAAGTTCGTCGCGGAAATCCAGACGCCGGGATGCTGGATCGTGCTGCCGTCGCAGACACACGCGCCACGCTTTTCGACGTTGTGCGGCGACGGCACGCTGTTGACGGTCACGCTCGAGGACGACGGCACGCAGAAGTCGATGAAGCGCAGCGCGCGCTTTTTCGATCCCGATCACGACCCGTTGTTCGTTCACGCCGAGAACGCCGGCGACCGCTATTTCTTCGTGTCGTTCAAGGGCAGCGTCTACACCGCCAACGTCGGCGGCGAGGTTGCGGAGTTCGAGCCGCCGTGGCCGCTGGTGACGCCCGCCGAGGCACGCCAAGGCTGGCGCCCCGGCGGCTATCAGCCACTGGCGCTGCACGAGCGTTCGGGGCGGCTGTACGTGACGATGCACGCCAAGGGCGTCGAGGGCAGCCACAAGAATCCGGCGCAGGAAATCTGGGCCTTCGACGTTGCGGGCAGGAAGCGCGTCGCGCGCGCGCCCGGCAGCAACGCCATCGCGATCGCGGCGAGCCGCGACGACGCGCCGAAGCTCTACGCGATCGACGGCCTCAAGATGGCGCTCGTCGTTTACGACACGGCGCCGCGGCTCGTGTCCCGCCGGCGCATGGAAGGCGTCGCCGAGGCCGGCACGCTGCTGGAGCTGCATTGATCGAATCCGCGGCAGCCGTTGTCGATCTCGCCGCGACGCTCGTGCTGCGCGCGTTCGCACTCGCCGCCGCGCTGGTGCTGGTCGCGGCTGCGCTGCAGAAGCTGCGTGACTGGCCGTCGTTTCGCGCGGCGGTGGCGGATTACCGGCTCCTGCCCGATGCGTTCACCGTTCCCGTTGCGCTCGCGGTGCCGGCGGCCGAGCTGCTCGCCGGCGTCGCGCTGATGGTGGAGCCGCTGCGCATTCTCGGCGCCGGGCTCGCCAGCGTCGTGATCGGCACGTCGACCGCAGCGGTCGCCATCAACATGCTGCGTGGCCGCACGCACATCGACTGCGGATGCGGAGGCATCGAAGGCCGGCAGCCGCTGTCGTGGGCGCTCGTCGTGCGCAA
>DASSEA010000399.1:0-5600 GCA_035696805.1 Casimicrobiaceae bacterium | reverse complement strand
GCTGCTTGCGCCCCGGGGTTCGCTCGCATTGCATTCGCGCTTCGTGTCGAAGAAGAGCGTGCTGCGCGATGGGTCGACGCCGATGCAGTGGCTGCTGTCGCTCGTCGCGATGATCAACGACGTCGATCCGCGGCTCGTCGTGCCCTGCGACGAAGTGGCGATTCGCCTGTTGTTCGAGCTCGTACGCAAACCTCCGCGTGACCTCGACGGAGATTCGGGCGCAAGGATCAGGCGTCTCGTGCAGCAGTCCCTCGGGGACCCTGCGCACTACGAAACGAGCATCGACAAGACGTTGTTGCCGGCGGCAGCCGCGGCGCTGGGCGTACCGGTGCCTCGGCACGCGATCGTCGACACGATCGAACAGGCCGCCGAGGAGGCCCGCGCGCTCGGCTATCCGGTCGTGCTCAAGCGGCGCTACGGATTTGCAGGCCAGGGCGTCGCGATCCTGCAGCGTCCCGACGAACTGCGCGCCGCCGCAGGTGCGCTGCTGCGGCCGATGCAGCTCGACCTCGGCGTGCAGCGCCCGCAGAAGCTGCTCGTGCAGGCGTTCGTCGACGGCGCGATGCTGTCGCAGACGATGGTCGCGTGGGACGGCGTGCCACTGGCGGGTTTCGCACGGCAGCGCGAGGTCGCCTTCACGGCGGGCAAGGGCGCGTCGGCCGTCGTTTCCACGCGCAAGACGCCGGCGATCCGCGACTTTACCGAACGGATGTGCCGAGCATTCGGCATGAGCGGCTTCTTCAGTGTCCAGTACGTCGAGCCGGATGACGGATCGCCGCCGGTGCTGCTCGAAATCAACCGCCGCATCGTCACGTTCATGCATACGGACGAATACTGTGGCGTCGACCTGTGCGGCGCGCTGTTCCAGAGACTCGCCGGGTTGCCGCAGACGGTGCCGTCGGACATCGCCGATGGCGTCGAGCCGCGGGTGATCGTTTCGTTCCCGCGCGAGTGGTTGCGGGATCCGGAGAGCCACTGGCTGCGCGATCATCCGACCGACATTCCCTGGGACGATCCCGAAGTGTTCGAAGCGATGGTTGCGCAGCGCCACGACTAGCGCGCCCCAACGAAATTGCACGTATCGCGCGCGATCACGCGCGCATGCTCTAAACTCGCGGCCGGCGCGGCGGGCGCGTTGGCGCGAACGCGCGCCTTGCGCAGGTCCGCTTCACGTTCATGACCGTTTCCGTTCTGCTCGTGTCCACGGCGACGCGCTGGTATGGCACCGCGCGTACGCCGCGCGCGCTGTCCAAGGCAGGCTTCGACGTCACCTTGTTGACGCCGCGCAACTCGCTCGCCGAGAAGAGCCGCTTCGTGACGCGCGTCGCGTACCTCGCCGGCGACACGACGCCGCTCGACTGGATCCACGCGGTTGCCGCCACCATACGCGCGGTTTCGCCGGTGCAAGTGATCCCGTGCGACGACTTGTCGTTTCGACTGCTCGCGATGCTTGTCGTGTCGCCGCCGCCGCAGTTGCAGCCCGCGCTGCAGGCGGAACTCGCGGAGCTCGTGCGCGCGTCGCTCGGGGATCCCGCACATTACCGAACGAGCGTCGACAAGACATTGCAGACACCGGCCGCAGCGCGCGCCGGTGTTCGTGTGCCGCCGCATGCGGTCGTAACGCAGCGCGACGAAGCCATTGCGTTCGCCGTCGAGCATGGCTATCCGCTCGTCGTCAAAGCTCCATTCACGACAGGCGATGCCGTGAGAATCGTCGCAGGAGAAGCCGGACTGGCCGACGCGGTGAACGAACTGGCCTCGCCCAGGCTCGATGGCCTGGAACCCGATACGTCGGGCCGCGTCATCGTGCAGCAGCATATCGATGGGCACGTCTGCTACCAGAATGTCGCGGCGTGGCAGGGCCGCATGCTCGCGGGCTACGCCGGCGACCGGCTGCAGTCGCACGGGGGGGCGATGGGTCCCGGCACCGTGGTGCGGTTCCGCCATGCGCCCGATTTGCACGAATTCTCGCAGCGCTTCGTGCACGCATTCGGCATGAGCGGGCTCTTCACGAGCGAGTACATGATCGAGCGCGCGTCGGGGCTCGCGTACCTGATTGGAATCAACCGCCGCATCAGCCCCGCCACGCACTACGGCGCGGCATTGAACGTGGATCTCTGCACGGCGCTGTACGCGGCGATCCACGGCACCGATGCGCCTACCCGAGCGTCGCTCGACCCCGGCGAGGAGCACGTGCTCGTGCAGTTCCCCGGCGAATGGTTGCGCGACCCGCAGAGCCGCTGGTTGCGCGAACACGCGGTCGATGTGCCGTGGGATGACCCCACGCTGCTTGACGCCATGCTCGCGCTGCGGCGCGAGCGGTGAGCGTGGCGCTCGGCCGCCACGCGTGGAACACCAGCGAACCTCGGACCTCGCAGCGTCGTGCGAAAGGCTCGCTGGCGGCCGGTGATCGAGCGCGCCGGCATTGCGCTCCTGAACTGCCGCCGAAACGCTTTTCCATCGGATCTTGATGAGGCCCTGGAATGGCCGACGATCGCCTGGTCGGTGATTCTTGTGTATTTTCAATGAAATGGCTAAATGTACGGGCGCCTTCGAGCACTCGCTGTCAGACCAACGGTCGCGGCGCAGCAGAAAACGCCTACGCCTTGACACGAACATTTCCACGATCCGGAATGCGTTTCTATCTAACTGATTGCACATATAAAAAAACATCGTGCAATGCACTATCGAGGCTTGCAACCGCAGCCGCGGTTTGTTAATTTGACGGCGGTATCGCGGAGATCCGCCGCGGCACCAGCAGTCAAGGGCAAGGCATACCCATCCATGCCCGACCGCCGCGCGAGCGATCCTCGCCGGTCAAGTCCCGCGGGACGCAACGGACTTCACGGCCCGTCGCGGACTCGCACCAGCGGAAGCGCGCCTCGGCGCGCGTGATGAACCGGTTGCCGGCGCCTCGCGCCGGCATGGCAACGATGGGAGCAGGCATGAACTACGACCTCGAAGCGGCACGGCTGAAGAAGGACTGGGCGGAGAACCCGCGCTGGAAGGGCATCGATCGCGGCTATACGGCGGAAGACGTCGTACGTCTGCGCGGCTCGTTGCACATCGAGCACACGCTCGCGCGGCGTGGCGCCGAGAAGCTTTGGAAGCTGATCAGCGACGAGCCGTTCGTGAACACGCTGGGCGCCCTCACCGGCAACCAGGCGCTGCAGCAGGTGAAGGCGGGATTGAAGGCGATCTATCTGTCGGGATGGCAGGTCGCCGCCGATGCGAACATCGCCGGCGAGATGTATCCGGACCAGTCGCTGTATCCGGCCAATTCCGTTCCCGCCGTCGTGCGGCGCATCAACAACACGTTCATTCGCGCCGATCAGATCGCGCATGCCGAAGGCCGTGGTGACGTCGATTATTTCGCGCCGATCGTTGCGGACGCCGAGGCGGGATTCGGCGGTGTGCTGAACGCCTTCGAGCTGATGAAGTCGATGATCGAGGCGGGTGCGGCGGGCGTTCACTTCGAGGATCAATTGGCCTCGGTCAAGAAGTGCGGCCACATGGGAGGCAAGGTGCTGGTTCCGACGCGCGAGGCCGTGGAAAAGCTGATCGCGGCCCGGCTTGCGGCCGATTGCCTCGGTGTGCCGACGATCCTGCTCGCTCGCACCGATGCCGAAGCTGCGGATCTTCTGACGTCCGACGTCGACGACAACGACAAGCCGTTCTGCACCGGCGAACGTACGGTCGAGGGTTTCTACAAGACGCGCAACGGCCTCGACCAGGCGGTATCGCGCGGCCTTGCCTACGCGCGGTACGCCGACCTCATCTGGTGCGAGACCGGCAAGCCCGATCTCGCGTTCGCGAAGGCGTTCGCCGATGCGATCCACGCGAAATATCCGGACAAGCTGCTCGCGTACAACTGTTCGCCGTCGTTCAACTGGAAGAAGAACCTCGACGACGCGACGATCGCGCGCTTCCAGCGCGAACTCGGTGCGATGGGTTACAAGTTTCAGTTCATCACGCTCGCGGGCTTCCACAGCCTCAACTATTCGATGTTCCACCTCGCGCACGGCTATGCGCGGCACAACATGGCCGCCTTCGTCGAGCTTCAGGAAGCGGAGTTCGCGGCGGTCGAGAAGGGCTTCACGGCGGTCAAGCACCAGCGCGAAGTGGGCACCGGATACTTCGACGCGGTCACGCAAACCGTGCAGGGCAGCCAGTCGTCGACCACGGCCCTCAAGGGTTCGACCGAGGACGAGCAGTTCTTCGACAAGGCGAAGAAGCTCCACGTCGCCAACGGGTGACCCCGACATCGCGGGCGGTCACGCGCGCGTCTTTTTCGCGCTCGTGCCGCCCGTTCCGCTGCGGCGCACGCTGGGCGAGCTGGCGCGCGTGGTTGCGCAACGTGCGCACGGCCGGCCGGTGCCCGCGGACAACATTCACGCGACGCTTGCATTCATTGGCGAATGGCCCGTGTCCGCGCTGGCGCGGCTGTACGCGATCGGCGCGCAACTCGATGCCGCCCCTTCACGCGTAGCGCTCGACGTCGTCGGCAGCTTTCGCCGGGCCGGCGTGGCCTGGGTCGGCGCGTCGGTCGTGCCTGCGGAGGTGCTCGAAGTCGTCGGCAAGCTCGGCGATGCACTCTCGGCGATCGGCGTCGCGCAGGATGAGCGTCCGTTTCGATTGCATCTGACGCTCGCGCGCAAATGTCGCGACGCCTATCCGCAGCAGACGATCGGACCCTTCGCGTGGGACGTCGGCGACGTGGCGCTGATGCGCTCCGACACGCGCGCCGAAGGTGCACGCTACGCGATTCTCGCGCGGTGGTGAGGAACCGCTCGGTGCCGCGCAGCAGCTGCCGCCGATCCGCGACTACACGCAAACGCTCGCAGTGCGCGTTAAACCTGGCCCCTGGACACGGGCCGGCGGCGATCGGTGATCCACTCGCTCCACGAGCCCGGGTACAGGCGCGTCAGCGGATAGCCGGCGACGGCCATCGCAAGCACGTTGTGGCACGCGGTGACACCCGAGCCGCAGTAATGCACGAGATCGTCCGCTGTCCGCCCGTGGAGCATCGCATCGAATTCGGTTCGCAACTCTCGCGGGGGCCGAAACGTTCCGTCGGCAGCAACGTTGCGCGTGTACGGGCGATTGATCGCTCCGGGAATGTGCCCGGCGACGGGGTCGATCGGCTCGACGTCGCCGCGGTAGCGCTCGGCGGCGCGTGCATCGAGCAGCAACAGGCCATGACGCGGCAGGCTTGCGGCGATCCCGGTCGCATTGACGGTCGGGCGCACGCGCGAGGGCACGAACGTGACGGGCTCGGTGGCCGCCGGCTCGGTCGAAACCGGCCGCTTCTCCTGCGACCATTTCGCGAAGCCGCCGTCGAGGACAGCGGCGCGATCGTGGCCGAGCCAATGCAGCATCCACCACAGGCGCGCTGCGAACATTCCGTTACCCTGGTCGTACGCGACGACCTGCCGCGTCTTGTCGATGCCTAGCTGACCCAGGAATTCGGAGGCCGCCTCGGGTGTCGGCAGCGGGTGACGCCCGTTGTGGCCGGTCTTGCGCGCCGACAGGTCGCGATCGATGTGGGCGAACACCGCGCCCGGGATGTGCCCCTTCGCGTACGCGTCGTCGCCGAAGCG
>DASSEA010000398.1:0-7791 GCA_035696805.1 Casimicrobiaceae bacterium | reverse complement strand
AGACGGCTTACGCGGTCGGCCGCATCGTCAACGGCGCGCACGTGTACCCGTTCGTCGCCGCGATCAAGCGGCGCAGCGACGAACGGCTCTATGTCGACACGCTGCTCACCGACGCGGGCGAGCTCGCACTGCTGTTCTCGGCGAACCGGGCGTACTTCCTGGTCGACATGGAAGTGCCGTCGGCGTACGTGGAGTTCCTCCGCACCGTCGTGCCCGACAGGACGGCGTCGGAGCTCTACACGATGCTGGGCCTGCAAAAACACGGCAAGACGCTGTTCTTCCGCGACTTCCTGCATCACCTCAAGCATTCGACCGATCGGCTCGTCGTCGCGCCCGGCATCCAGGGCCTCGTGATGTGCGTCTTCACGCTGCCGTCGTATCCGTACGTGTTCAAGGTGATCCGCGACCGCATTTCACCCACCAAGGACACCGATGCCAGTCGCGTCAAGCAGAAGTACGCGCTCGTCAAGCATCACGACCGCGCGGGCCGCATGACCGACATCCTCGAATACTCGAACGTCGCGATCCCACGCGGCCGTTTTACCGCGGCGCTGCTGCGCGAGCTCGAAGAGGCGATCCCCTCGCAACTCGAGCACGACGGCGACCACGTGATCATCCGCCACGTCTACATCGAGCGGCGGCTCGCACCGCTCAATCTGTTCATCGAGACCGCCGACGACGGCGCGCGGATGCGTGCGGTGCGCGACTACGGCAATGCAATCAAGGAACTCGCCGCGATCAACATCTTCGCGGGCGACCTGCTGTTCAAGAACTTCGGCGTCACCCGCTACGGACGCGTCGTGTTCTACGATTACGACGAGATCGAATACCTGACCGATTGCCGCTTTCGCACGATTCCGCAGCCGCCCGCGGGCATCGAGGACGTGTCCGGCGAGGTCTGGTATCCGGTCGGCCCGCACGACGTCTTCCCGGAAGAATTCGCGACGTTCCTGTTGACCGATCCGGCGGTCAGGGATGCCTTCCTCGCGTTCCACGCTGACCTTCTCGACGCGCGCTGGTGGCAGGCGATGCAGGAAGCAAACCGCGGCGGGCGCCAGATCGAAGTGCTGTCGTACCCGGAAAGCATTCGCTTCCGCCGCCACGCGGCACGCCCGCGCTTCCCCGTAACGTGATCGGCGCGGATCGCTCGGTGCTATCCTCGTGCGTCGTTTCCAAGGACGGAGCCCGTTCGATGTCGCGTGATCGCGCAGCGTTGCCGTTGCTCGTCGCCGCGTTGCTCGTCGGCGCGTGCCAGCAGGGTCCGACGAAGGAAGAGGTCGAGGCGGCCAAGAACACCGTCGACTGCGAGCGCACGGGCGAACGCATCGTCATCCGCTTCGCGGAAGGCGAGGCCCGACTGCTGATGCCCGATGGCACGCGCGTCGTCCTCTACCAGGTACCGAGCGGCTCCGGCATCCGTTATATCAATGGCCTGATGGAACTGCGCGGCAAAGGGATGGACCTCGAGCTCACGCGGGAACAGGCGGCCGTGCACCTGAAGTGCAAGCCCTACGAGATTCCGAAGAAGGAATGACGCGCCGCTGACAGCGTGTGCGTACGCGATTTCGAAAGGACCAGCGACGCGCCGCTTCCAGCGTGGCGATGTCCGTCGATCGCGCAGGGCGGCCCTACTCAGTACCTCCGTGCCCGCTCGCCGGAGTCGACGTCGATGTACTGCCACCATTGCGACCGGATCGGGTGCGGCACGTAGGTGCGGATCCACGGATGCCGTACGCTGTCCTCGAGCAGGTGGAACGTCATGCGCCACGGCGCGTACGCTATGACGAGCTGCGTCATGCGGTCGAACAGCCGCGTGCGCTCGGGCGAGTCCGGCAACGTACGCGCGCGTTCGTACAGCGCATTGAATTCCGGCAGGTCGAAGCGCGCGTTGTTCTCGGGCCCCGAAGGACCGTAGAGCAGCTGCATGAAGTTCTCGGCGTCGGGGTAATCCGCATTCCAACCGTCGCTACGCATCGGAATCTTCCCTTCGCGGGCCATCTTGCGCAGTTCGGGCGTGCGATCCTTTTTGATGGCGATGCGGATGCCGATCGCATCCATGTTCTTCTTCCACAGTTCGTCCGCCTGGCGCGATGCTGAATTCGGTGTCGACCAGCGCTCGATGGTCAACGGCTTGCCGTCGGGGCTCTCGCGATACCCGTCGCCGTCGCGGTCCTTGTAACCGAAACGATCGAGAAGCGCGCGCGCGAACGCGGGATTGTAGAGCTGCGCATCCGTTTGGAGCGCCGGGTCGTAGCCCGCGATGTCCGGCGGTATCGGGCCGTACGCAGGCACGGCGCGGCCTTTCAGCAGCACGCGGATCGCTTCGTCATTGTCGTAGCCCATGCCGATCGCGCGGCGAAGCGCGATCCGGTCGAGCGCGTAGCCGCCGACGACCGGATCCTGCATATTGAAATAGAACCACCACGTGTTGGGGCGCAGCAGCACGTCGTGCACGATGCCGCGCGCGGCAAGTGCCGGCAGCAGGTTGCCTTTCGCGTCGAGCGCCTGCTCGACGAACTCGGTCGGCAGGATGTCGAGAAAATCGATCTCGCGATTCATGAACGCGAGCCAGCGCGCCTGGCCTTCCTCGATGACGTTCACCTCGACGCGGGCCGCGAGCGGCAGTCGCTTGCCGCGCAGCGCGGCGACGACCGGTTCCGACGCCGCCGGAACGGGTCCGGCCGGCTCGTAACGCATGTCGCGGTAGTCAGGGTTCGCGATCAGCACGATGCGGGCGCTGCGCCGGTACTCCGCGAGCATGTAGGGGCCGCTTCCCACCGGATGCGCGCCGATGTCGTTGCCGTACGCATCGACGACTTCGCGCGCCTGCGCGGCCACATTCGGCACGGCGAGCACGTAGGGGAACCGGAGGTCGGGCGCCGTGAGGCGGATGCGCAGCGTGTACCGATCGACGACCTCGAGGCCCGCAATCGGCGCGTCGTAGTCGAAACGCCCACGCCGCGTCGCCTGCGCGCGCGCCTCGTCGCCGCCAACGAGCTTGCCCTCGATCAGCCACAGCCACGGCGATTTCACGGACGGGTCTAGGATCCGCTTGAAGCCGTACGCGAAGTCGTTCGCCGTCAGTTCGCGGCGCTTGCCCTTGAACGCCGGGTCCGCGGTGAAATGGATGCCCTTGCGAATCCTGCACAGATACGACTTGCCGCCATCCTCGACGGTCGGCATCGTTTCGAGCGCCCGTGGCACGAGGCGAACCGGGCGCGCCAGGTAATCGTAATCCAGCATCGTGTCGAAGATGTTCACGATGATGCCGTCGGACGCGGCGTCCGAGGCAAAAGCCGGATCGAAGGTCGTTTCGGCGATCGAATACGCGACGCGCAGCGTCTTTTTCGCGTCGGCGGCCGCTGCCGGCACCGCGGCGAGGACCGTAAAGGCGAGCAGCGTGCAGAGGCAACGAAGGATGACGATCGGCATCGCCCGCCATTGATTCGGGAGTTCGCGGCATCGTAGCATTCGAAGGGCGCACCGCGAGCAGGTACGGCCGCGGGCGCCGCAGCCGACCCACGAGGCAGCGCCGATGGAGATGAAACGCATGACGGGCGGCAGCCTGCGCGCTGCCGGATACGACGAACGTGCGCGCACGCTCGTCGTCGAGCTGACGTCGGGGACGCTCGAATTCAGCGGCGTGCCCTCGGAAGTATGGCGCCGCTTTTCCACGGCATCGTCGCCGTGGAGTTATTACCGAGACAACATCGACGAGGAATATCCGTCGCGGCGCACGCGATGACGCGAGCGATGCATGCGCGGCCGCCGCGCCGGAGGCGATCCGGCGCGGCGGATGCGATGCGCGCCGCGCGTTACTGGATGGCCAGCTTGCGGCCGGCAACCGCCGGCTTCTTGACGAGCCGCAGCTCGAGCACGCCGTTGTCGTACTTCGCTTCGCTCGCCGTCTCGTCGAGTTCGACGGGCAGCGTGAAACTGCGATACACGTTGCCGCTGTAGCGCTCGGTGCGCAACACGCGGGTGCCTTCGGCGGCTTCGACGAGCGGCTTCACGTCGGCGGCGATCGTCACCTGGTTGCCTTCGACGGCGACGTGGATCTCGTCCTTGCGCACGCCCGGGATCTCGGCGAAGACGACGTAGCCCTTGTCGTTCTCGGCGACATCGAGGCGGATACCCTGCGGCGCCGAGCGGTCGGAGCGTTCGGGACGGAAGAACTGGCGGAACAGCGTTTCCACCGCCGGGTCGGCGAATGGATCGTAGATTTGCAGACTGGCCATGGTCGTTTCCTCGCAAAGTTGAACGGTCGGGCGGAACACGCGATCCGCCGCGGGCAATGGCAATTTAGGGGCAGCCTCCGGCAAATCAAGGGCACCACCGGGCGTCCGGCGCGGCCTGGCCGTGCGTGCGCCGCGCATCGAAGTGAACGATAATGTTCCTGCCATGAACGCAACGCGACCCCTGACCGCGGTCCAGCGCACGTCGCTCGAGTCGGCGCTGCGTACGCGCCAGCGCGAGTTGCGCGCGGACGTCGCGGCCAAGCTCAAAACGCAGGACGACCCGCGGCTCGTCGGCCTGCGGAACCGGATGGAAGACACGGATGACTGGGCGGCCGCCGACGCCATGGCCGCGCAGGACATCGCGCTCGTGTCCCGTGACCTGGCGGAGCTCGCGAACGTCGAGCAGGTCCTCGCGCGGATCGCCGACGGAAGCTACGGCGACTGCGCCGATTGCGGGAATCCCATTCCCTACGAACGGCTGGCCGCCTACCCGGCAGCGCGTCGCTGCGTGGCCTGCCAGGAAAGGGCCGAGCAGCGCGAACGCGCGCGCAAGTAACGCACGGCCCCCGTCCTGCCGTGCCGCGCGGCGATGCTTCGCCGGCGGCAACCCTTCAAAAGCAGCGCGATCAGCGCCGCGAACGGGCGCGGGCGGTGGTCCTGATTTCGCGGCGCGCGCGGCGCGGCGCCGGTGCGTGCCGCGCAAGCCACGCAAAGAACTCGCCGTACCACAGCCGCGAGTTCTGCGGCTTCAGGATCCAGTGATTCTCGTCCGGGAAATACACGAGGCGCGCCGCCACGCCCTTCGCCTTCAGCGAGTTGAAATACTGCAGCGCCTGCGTCGCCGGCACCCGGTAATCGAGTTCGCCGTGAACGACGAGCGTCGGGGTCTTGGCGCGGCCCACATAGTGATGCGGCGACTGGCGCAGCACGCGCCGCTCATCGTCCCAGTGGAACGCGCCGAGTTCTTTCGCGAAGAAGCGATAACCGTCCGTAGCCATCATGCTGACCCAGTCGTAGCAGCCGGCGTGGCACACGAACGCGCGATACCGGTCCGCATGGCCGTTCATGTACGCGACCATGAAGCCGCCATAGCTGCCGCCGGCGGCCACGAGCCGCCCGCGATCGACGTAGCCCTGCCGCAGCAGGTAATCGGTCGTCGCTTCGGTATCGGCGAATTCCTTCTCGCCATAGCGGCCGGTGATCGTTTCGAGAAACTTCTGCCCGAATCCCGACGATCCGTGGTAATTCACCGCGGCGACAACGTACCCCTGCGCCGCGAAGACCTGCGTGTTCCAGCGAAAGTGCCACCCGTCGTGATGCGACGCGTGCGGGCCGCCATGGATCGAATGGAGCAACGGCCACTTGCGCGCGCGATCGAAACCGGGTGGAAAGGTGACGAACGCCTGCACCGGCTCGCCGTTCCATCCGCGCACCGTCACTTCCTCCACCGCACCGAACGCATGGCGCGCGAGCAGCGCGCGATTCAGCGTTTCGATCGACCGCTCGCCGCTGCCGTCCCCGTTCGCCGCGAAGAGCGCCGGCGGATGCTGCGACGTGTCGCGTGCGAACACCAGCACGTTGCCATCCGCCGACTGCGCGTAACCGCCGACGACGCCTCCCGCCACGAGTCGCGTCGGCGACGCGCCTGCGGCCACCGGCCAGCGCCACAGGCCGATGCGTCCGCGATCCTCGACCAGGGCGAGAAGTGCCGAGGCGTCCGGAGTCCACTGCAGGTGCGTCGTCGCGCGGTCGAACCGCGGCGCGAGCCGCGTCCATCGTCGCGTCCTGCGGTCGAGGACGCGCAACTGACCCTGGTCGTTGAACACACGCGCGGTGTCGTAGGCGTGATAGGCGAGCGAACGTCCGTCCGGTGCGTAGAGCGGGTGCTCGTCGGAGAGCCCGCTGTCGGCGGTCAGGTTCCTGGCCCGACGCGTCGCGACGTCGACGACGACGATGTCGCACCGGTTCATCATCGCGGGCTCGGGAAACGGATCGATCGTCAGCGCGATCTCGCGTCCGTCGGGCGCGATGTCGTACGACTCGGACGTCGGATCCCACGGTTGCAACGCGAGGCGCGTCCCTGCGAGCAGATCTTCGCAGCGGCCGGTGGCGATGTCGCACGCGAAGACGTGCGGCTCGCGCCCGTCGGTGAGCCAGTGGTCCCAGAACCGGTATTCGCCGCGTTCGGTGAGGTGCGCCTTGACCTTGGCGTCCTTGCGCTCGTTGACGCGCCGCGCCTGCGCCGCGAGCGTCGTCAGATCGGGCCATACCCACGACACGAACGCGATGCGGCGCCCGTCGGGGAACCATTTGATCGCGCTCGCACCGGTCGCGACCTTGGTAAGGCGCGTCGCCTCGCCCCCGTCCGGCGCGATCACGTAGATCTGCGCCTCGGCGTCGTCCTTGCGCTTGGCCGTGAAGGCGATGCGCGAGCCGTCGGGGGACCAGCGCGGATCGCTGTCCTTGTCGCCGGTGGTGAGACGCCTCGGTTTCGCGTTCGTGCGCGCATCGCGGCCGGTCGGGAACAGCCACAGCTCGGTCGTGCCGACGTTCGTGTCCATCGAGAACGACGTCACTGCGGCGCATGCGAGCCGGCCATCGGGCGCAAGCGTCGGCGTGCCGATGCGCTTGATCGCCCACAGTGCGTCGACATCGAACGGAGTCCTGCGGCGAGTCGAACTGCGGAGTGTCGAAGCGCGGCGCATCGCCATCGGCCGATCCTGCGGAGTAGAATGAAGGCGGCGATTCTAGCCCGATTGCTTCGTGCAGATTCTCGCCGCGCGGCAGTCGCACCCAACCGTTGCAACGCATGAACGGCGTGACGGCGACCGCCGCGCTGGGCGGCGTGCGTGAATCCGCGTCTTTCGAACAGCATGACTGCAATGAACTATCGACGCCTCGGACGCTCCGGCCTGCGGCTGTCCGAGTTGTCGTTCGGGTCCTGGGTGACGTACGGCAACCAGATGGACGAGCGCGTCGCCCGCGAATGCATGGCGGCAGCCTACGACGCCGGCGTGAACTTCTTCGACAACGCGGAGGTTTACGCAAAGGGCAATGCCGAGACGATCATGGGCGACGCGCTGCACAAGCTCGGCTGGCGGCGCGCGTCGTACGTCGTGTCGACCAAGTTCTTCTGGGGACTGAACGACGGGCCCAACGAGAAGAACACGCTGAACCGCAAGTACCTGATGCAGGCGATCGACGGATCACTCGCGCGCCTGCGGCTCGACCACGTCGATCTCGCGTTCTGCCATCGCCCCGACCCCGACACGCCGATCGAGGAGACGGTGTTCGCGTTCGACGACATGATCCGCGCCGGCAAGGTGTTGTATTGGGGAACGTCCGAATGGAGCGCAGCGGAAATCATGGCGGCGTACCAGATCGCCGAGCGCCATCACCTGCACAAGCCGGTGATGGAGCAGCCGCAATACAACCTGCTGCACCGCGACCGCGTCGAGAAGGAGTATGCCCGCCTCTACGCGGACCTTGGTCTCGGTACCACGGTGTGGAGCCCGCTCGCCTCGGGGCTGCTCACCGGCAAGTACAACGATGG
>DASSEA010000397.1:0-6473 GCA_035696805.1 Casimicrobiaceae bacterium | reverse complement strand
GAGCCAGCGGAGCGACGAAGGCGCCGGTCCAACGTGGGCAAGCGCACACGTCACGCGATCCGGTGCAGGAACCTTCCATGTCGAAGCCCACCCAATCGCGATGACGCTGCAGATTACCATACGGCCGAGTGGTCACACGCTCGCCTGCGAGCCCGGCGAAACGGTGCTGCAGGCCGCGATGCGCGCCGACTTGATGATTCCGTATGGCTGTCGCAATGGCGCGTGCGGAACGTGCAAGGGGCGCGTCATCGAAGGCAGCGTCGACTTCGGGCCGCACCAGCCAGCGACGCTGACCGACGATGAAAAGCGCAAGGGGCTCGCGCTGTTCTGCGTTGCGAAACCGCAAACGGATGTCGTCATCGAAGTGCGCGAAGTGCGTCGCGCCGGGGACATCCAGATCAAGCGCCTGCCGTGCCGTATCGAATCGATCGTCAAGCCGACGCACGACGTCGCCATCGTCAAGCTGAAGCTGCCGGCCAATGAACGGCTGCAGTACCTGCCTGGGCAGTACATCGATTTCCTGCTCAAGGACGGGCATCGTCGCAGTTTTTCGCTCGCCACGCCGCCGCATTCGGACGAATTGCTCGAACTGCACATCCGCCATACACCCGGCGGCTTTTTCACCGATCCGCTGTTCACGTCGTACAAGGGGCGCGAGATCCTGCGCTTCGAAGGGCCGCTCGGCACGTTCTATCTGCGCGAGGACACGGACAAGCCCGCGATCTTCGTCGCGGGCGGCACCGGCTTCGCGCCGATCAAGGCGATGATCGAGCACATGGTGCATCACCGGATCCCGCGCGAGATCGTGCTGTACTGGGGTGCGCGCGCAAAACGCGACCTGTACATGCCCGACGTCCCCGGACAATGGCAAGCCGGGCATCCGAATTTCACGTTCATTCCCGTGCTTTCCGACCCGGCGTCGGATGATGCGTGGCCAGGGCGCACGGGGTTCGTGCACCAGGCGGTGCTCGACGACTTCCGCGATCTGTCGGGCTACCAGGTGTATGCGTGCGGCGCGCCGGCGATGATCGACGCGGCGAAGCGCGACTTCACCACACTGCGCAATCTGCCGCCCGACGAGTTCTTCGCCGACAGCTTTACCTACGCAGCGGAGACTGAAACGCACTAGGCAGGACTTCGGGGTCAGAGCAATAAGTCGCGCGACCAACGTTTCTCCGATTCGCGGTCGGTGGGCGCGACTTATTGCTCTGACCCCGAAGTCGGCGGGCCGCGCTCCAGTTCCGCCAGCGCGAGCTTGAGCGCCGCCGACAGATGCGCATTCGCTTCCTCGTGCCGGTCGAGCTTCTCGAGCATCTCGCCCAGCGCAACGTGCGCGCGCCAGTGATTGTCGAGCGCGAGACTCGCCTCGAGATACGTCTGCGCCTTCCCCCACAACTGCTGACGCTCGCACAGCCGTCCGAGCGCATACAGAAGCGCCGGCTCCTGGTTGTGCGTGACGAGCCAGCGTTCGGCCGTTTCGAGCTGCCGCGTCGCATCCGGCGCGCGGCACGCGGCATAGAGCAGCACGAGGCGCGAATCCCAGTTGCGTTCGACGCTTTTCGCGATGATGTCGGCGGCTTCACGATCGCTGCCGAGTTCGAGGAAGCTCCGCGCTGCAGCGCGCGCGACGACCGTCTGCAGCCGATCGTTCTCCGGCACGCGCGCCCAGTACGCTCGCAATCCCGCTGCGTCGTGGGCGTGGCCCTCGAGCGCCTCGGCGTGCGCCCGTGCCCGCAACATCTCGCCCTGCTCCGCGTCGTACACCTTGCGCTTGACCAGCTGATCGACCAGCGCGGGAATTTCCGCGGGCCGCCCGGCCGCGGTGAGCGCGCGCAGTTCGAGGCGTTGCGCCGCCGTGTGCAGTCCGGCCTCGCGGCGCAGTTCGGCGAGACGCGCGAGCGCGTCCGCCGGCTGTCCGCGTTCGAGCGCGAGCTCCGCTTCGAGCATCAGGCGCGGCACGGCGAGGTTGGTCGCGTGCGTATCCGGTCGCTCGAGCATTGCCGACGCGCCCGCGTAATCGCGCGTTTCGAGCGCCGCGCGCGCGCCGACGAGCGCAGCGACCGGCGACGAGTGCGGAATTGCCAGCGCTTCCTCCGCGAACTGCCGCGCTTTCCCATGCCGTCCTTCGAGCAACGCAACGACGGCGGCGTCCTGCTTGCTTCGGAACCGCTCGAACTGGCGCCGCCGGCGTGCTTCCCGCACATCCTCGGGCAAACGGGCAAGCCTCACACCCGTGCGAATCAGCGCGTACAGCGCGAGAAACACGAGCACCGCCAGAATGATGAACGCGTTCTGCGACAGCTCGACGCGATACGGCGGCGCGACGAACAGCACGTACCCGCTGTTGATACGAAACAGCAATGCCAGCGTGACGGCCGCCGCCGCGATCAGCAGGAACGCGATCAGCGCACGCATCGATCGCGCCTACTTCGCGCGCGCAGCCGCACGCTCGGGAACCCGGTCGCCCGCCGATTTAAGCGCACGCACGGCATCGACACTGGCCGACAGGTCCGGCAGCTCGGCGGGCATGGCGATCGACGCGTGCTGCGCAAGCGTCGCAAGCGCGGCCTGGACCGGCTTGCTGTTGGCGTCGAAGTACTGCTTGAGCCACACGCTCGCTGCCTGGATGTCGGCGTGAAACGCGCGTTCGTCGCGGGCGAGCAGCGCGAGGCGCGCCGAGAGAAGGCGCAGTCGCAGGTTCTCGCGCAGGAAGAACGATTGCTGCGGCGTCACGAGCGGCGCTGGCGGACGATCGGATACCTCGATGCGTACGACGTTCCTTACGTCGCTCCATATCTCGCGCAGCAGCCGGATCCAGGCCGAGTCGTTCGATGGCGGCCCCGCGGTTGCCGGCGCTGGCAGGCGTTCGTCCTTGGCGAGCGGCAGCTCGTCGATCGCAGCGATCATCTGGTCGAGCTTGATCGAAATGCCGGCGACGTCCACGTAGGGCACGGCCTTCAGGCGATCCATGTCGCGCGCCAATGCCCGTCGCAGCGGTGCAAGCTGGGGGCGATCGAGCCGCGCGAGCTTCGCGTCGGCCACCTGCACGCCGGCGAGCGCGGCCTGGACGTTGGCGCCAAGCGACAGTTGCTGGCTCGCCAGGACGAGGATCTGCTCGACCTCGGACAGCGCAAGCTCGTCGCGCGACGGTGCCAACTCGCGGTACAGCGCTTCGAGCGACGCCTGCTGCGACTGGAACTCGCCCACGCGTGCGTCGAGCAGCGCGAGCTTCGCCTGTACGTCGCGCAGCGTATTGCCGAGATCCGATTCGCGCGCTCGCGCCTGCGCCGCCGCGGCATCGGCCGCCATCAGCCGTTGCGCGACATCGCTGCGCAGTGATTCGAGAGCCTGGTGCTGGTCGTACAGCGCGTAACCACCGGCGACGAGCACGACGAGCAGCACGATCCACACGAACGGCGCGCGAGCATTGGATGCGACCGCGCGCGACCGTGCGCCCGGTGCAGCGGCGTCGGAAACGACACGATCGGAATCGGGTGAGGTCATCTCCGCGTGGGCGTGGGCGTTCGCGCGCAATTTTATCAGTCGAGCGCACGTCGACCGTCGAGCGGCGCCCGACGGCGAACGTGCTCCGCCCTCTCGTCGTTTCGCCGGGTGACGCGTGTCGCATACAATGCGCGAGGCATTCGCACCGACTCCTTCGAGACCGCGTTCCCAGCGAACCGATCCGTGACCGCATTCACGCTCCTCGCGTTGACGGCGCTCGCGATCGGCATCGTGATCGCGTACCGCGCGGGTGCGGCAAACGCGCGACGCAGCGTGACGCCGACTGTGGCGAAGCCCCCAGCACCGCGCCACGATGAGGCGAACCTCCCCGCAGCCACACGACCGACGCCCTCGTCGGTCCCGACGACATCGGCCGCATCGCTTGAGTCGCTACCCCAGTTGCACGCCTTCGCGGAGGATCGGCGCATGCTCTTTGGCGAACTCGCCGACGCGCGCGCGGAGACGGCGCGCTATCGCCAGATCGTCGTCGACATCGAGCACAACGCCCCGCCGCCGCTGCTCGATGCGCCCGGCACGCCGGACGATCTGAAACTGATCGTCGGCATCGGCCCGGTCATCGAACGCATGCTTTATCAGATGGGAATCGGCACGTATCGCCAGATCGCGCACTGGAGCGAGCGCGACATCGACGACCTCGACGCACGCCTGCGCGAATTTCCGGGCCGCATCCGGCGCGACGCATGGGTGACGCAGGCGCGCGCGCTTCACGCCAGCAAATACGGAAGCCCGCCTTAGGACTGCCGCCGCAACGACGTGCGCACGCGTCGTCCGTCGTCCCGCCCATGACTCCGACTGCATCGCCGGCCCATCCGACGGCGCGCGCCGCCCTGCCGATCCTCGTGCTTACGCTCGTCTGGGGGTGCAACTGGCCCGTGCTCAAGATGGGCGTCACCGAACTCGCACCGCTCACGTTTCGCAGCCTGACGCTCCCGCTGGCCGCACTCGGCCTGCTGCTCGTCGCGCGTGCTTCCGGCGACTCGATCCGCGTGCCGCGCGCGCTGTGGCCGAAGCTCATCGTGCTCGCACTCTTCAACATCGGCGGCTGGAACGGCTTCGTGCTGTTCGGCGTGCAGCAGCTGCCGGCGGGACGCAGCGCGATCCTCGCCTACACGATGCCGATCTGGGCCACGCTCATCGCGGCGATCGTGCTGCACGAACGCCTGTCGTCGCGCAAGCTCGTCGGACTCGCGCTCGGCGTCGCCGGCATGAGTTTCCTGATCGGCGAGCAGATCAGCGTCGTGCGTGCCGCACCCTCCGGCGCACTGTTGATCCTGGCCGCAGCGATCACGTGGGCGATGGGCACGGTGCTGTTGCGAAAGTGGCAGCTTCCGATCGCGCAGAACACGCTGTCGGGCTGGATGATGCTGCTCGGGTGGATTCCGCTCGCCGTGCTCGCGCCGTTCTTCGATCCGCAGCCGCTCGCAACCGAACTCGCGAACCTTTCCACGCGAGGCTGGTTCGCGATCGGCTACAACATCTTCCTCGCGGGAACGCTCGCGCACTGGGCGTGGTTCACGCTCGCACGCACGTTGCCGGTCGCGGTGTCGTCGTTGTCGTCGCTGCCCGTTCCGGTCGTCGGCGTGTTGTCGGGGATGCTCGTGCTCGGCGAACGGCCGGGCGCGCAGGAGTGGATCGCGCTCGCGCTCGTCGTCGCCGCGTTGTTCACCGTGCTGTTCCAGCCGAGCGCTCGGCGCATCGACGCCGCTCCGCTCGCGCCGGACGACTGAAGCGCATCAGCGCAACTCGGGGACCAGCGTCAGCACCGAGCCTGCGTCGAACCAGCGGTCCAGGTTGGCCTTGCACAGGTCGCCCATCGCCTGCCGGGTTTCGCGCGTCGCGCTGCCGACGTGCGGTAAGAGCACGACGTTGTCCATCGCAAGCAACGCCGAAGGAATGTTCGGCTCGTTGTCGAACACGTCGAGACCCGCTGCCTTGATCATCCCTGCCTGCAGCGCACGAACGAGTGCCCCCTCGTCGACGATCGAACCGCGCGCGATGTTGACGAGCGTGCCTTGACTGCCGAGCGCGGCGAGCACGCGCTCGTCGACGAGATGCCGCGTCGCGGCACCGCCCGGACACGCGACGACCAGAAAATCCGATGCGCGCGCGAGCGCCTCGAGATCCGGTACGTAGCGGTACGGCACGTCCTGCGGATTGCGGCCGGTGTACGCGACGGCCATCTGCATGGCCTGCACGCGCTGCGCTATCGCCTTGCCGATGCGGCCGAGACCGAGTATGCCGACCGTGCGTCCACCGAGCTTCGTCGAAAGCTCGGGGCCGCGCTGCAGCCATTCGCCGGCGTGCACGAACCGATTGGCGCGCACGAAGCCGCGTCCCGTCATCAGGATCAGTCCGACGGCGACGTCCGCGACGTCGTCGGTCAGCACGTCCGGCGTGTTCGTGACCTTGATGCCGCGCCGCTTGCAGTAATCAATCGGGACGCCGTCGTAGCCGACGCCGAACACGCTGATGATCTCGAGCGCAGGCAGCGCGTCGAGCAGCTCGGCCGGCGTGACGGTGCCGCCTCCCTGCACGAGACCGCGGACCTGCCGGCCGATGTCGCGCAGCAGTGCCGGCTTGTCGGCGGCCTGCGCGTAATCGTGGCAACGGTACGCCTGCTTCAACGGCTCGTAGAGGAATGGCGGCAACGGCGCGGTGATCAGGATGTCGACGGCTTGCATCGGCGGCTTTCGGAGAATGCGGAGCTATTCAGGCGCTGCGCGTTGCAGCGCTGCGGGGTGGCCCGGCGAACCAGTCGAGGAGGCCGGCAACGAGCCCGGCATCGCCGCCTGCGGTCTCGATCGCGCGCAACCCATGATCGCGGGCACGCTCGGCGATGCGCGGATGCGCGGCGAACACCGGCAAGCGCTCGACGAGCGCCCGTCCGGCGGAGCCCACGGCGGCGATCAGGTTGTCGAGGCCTTCACTCGACGTGAGCGTCAGCGCAT
>DASSEA010000396.1:0-5636 GCA_035696805.1 Casimicrobiaceae bacterium | reverse complement strand
ATCGGTGTGCGCGGTGGCAGGCGCCTGGTTGCAGTTGCAGCATTCATCGTTTCACATCTCGTCCGGCGCCCGAATGCCCAGCAGGGCAAGCGCATTGCGCAATACCTGGCCGACGGCGACGATCAGCGCAAGCCGCGCGGTGCGAATGCGCGCGTCGTCGACCAGAAAACGCTCAGCATTATAGTAACTATGGAATTCCTGCGCCAAATCCTTCAGGTAGAACGTGACCTGATGCGGCGCGAATTCGTCTGCCGCAAGCGACAACATCCCCGGGAAATCGGCGAGCCGGCGCAATAGCGCGCGTTCGTACGGGCTGTCGAGCGGCGACGTGTCGACGCCACGCAAGCGCGCAGCGGCCTCGTCCGCGGGAATGCCGGCCTGCTTCAGCACCGATTGCACGCGCGCATGCGCGTATTGCACGTAGTAGACCGGGTTCTCGTCGGACTGCGAGCGCGCGAGATCGATGTCGAACACGAATTCCGAATCGGCCTTGCGCGAGACGAGGAAGAAGCGCACGGCATCGCGTCCCGCCTCGTCGATCAGATCGCGCAGCGTGACGTAGCTGCCGGCGCGCTTGCTGATCTTCACTTCCTCACCGCCGCGCATGACGGTCACCATCTTGTGCAGGACGTAATCCGGGTAGCCCGCGGGAACGCCGATCGCGAGCGCCTGCAAACCGGCGCGCACGCGCGCCACCGTGCCGTGGTGATCGGAACCCTGCACGTTGATCGCACGCGCATAGCCGCGCTCGAACTTCGTCACGTGGTAGGCAACGTCGGGCACGAAATACGTGTAACCGCCGTCGGACTTGCGCATCACACGGTCCTTGTCGTCGCCGAACGCCGTCGTGCGCAGCCAAAGCGCGCCTTCGTCTTCGTACGTCGCGCCGGACGCCTCGAGCTTGCCGACCGTCGCATCGACGCGGCCGTCGGCATAGAGCGAGCTTTC
The DNA here is from genome assembly GCA_035696805.1 of Casimicrobiaceae bacterium. GTDB lineage: Bacteria > Pseudomonadota > Gammaproteobacteria > Burkholderiales > Casimicrobiaceae > VBCG01. Next base: position 4,688 of record DASSEA010000396.1, on the reverse strand, counting down.
GAGGTAGAAGCGATCGAAGCGCACGCCAAATGCCTGCAGGTCGCGGTCCTGCTCCTTGCGAAGTTCGGCGACCGCGAAACGCCGGATCGCCTCGACGTCGGACAGGTCGTGACCGACTTCGTCGAGATAGCGCTGCGCAAGCTCGCGAATGTATTCGCCGCGATAGCCGTCTTCGGGAAACACGCCGGATTCACCGAGGATTTCGTGCGCCCGCGCACGCACGGAAACGGCGAGGTTGTGAATCTGCTGGCCGGCGTCGTTGTAGTAGAACTCGCGCGCAACCTGCGCGCCCTGCGATTCGAGGAGCGACGCGATCGCATCCCCGAGCGCGGCCTGCCGGCCATGCCCCACGTGCAGCGGTCCCGTCGGGTTGGCCGACACGAATTCGACGATCACGCGCTCGCCGGCACGTGTCGTGCCGTGGCCGTAGCGCACCCCGTCGCGCAACACGCGCGCGACGACGGATTGCCGTGCCGCAGCCTTCAGCCTCAGGTTGATGAAGCCGGGTCCCGCGACGTCGGGCGGCTCGATGATGTTGGGCAGCGCGGCGGCCAGCCGCGCGGCGATCGACGTCGCGAGTTCGCGCGGATTGCGGCGCGCGTTCTTCGCGAGCACCAGCGCGACGTTCGTCGCATAGTCGCCATGCGCGGCTTCGCGCGGCCGCTCGACGACGACCTGTGTGGATGCGGCTTGGGAAAGCTCCTCGTCGAGGATGCGGGCCACGGCCGACTCGATGGCCTGTTTCGGATCGACGACCGCAACCGCGCGGTCCGGTTCGGCGGGCATAAGCAGGCGATTATAGCGAGCGTCGAGCGCGCGTCGGAACGCGCATCGCGCGTCAGAACGCCGTCGGATCGACGTCGATCGCCCAGCGTACGCGCGTGCTGCCGACCGTGCCGAGCGCCGCGCGCCAGCGCGGCAGGAACGACTGCAGCGATGCACGGCGCGCGCTCTGCACGAGAACCTGCCCGCGCTCGAGACCGATGCGGCGCGCAAGCGCGGGTGGCACCGGCGGAAACACGTGCACCGAGCGATCGGTCGCGAGCAGCGCGCGCGCGTGCGCGACCGCGTCCTCCAAGAAACGGTCGACGTCGTTTCGCGCATGCGCCTCGGCGAGCAGCAATGCAATCCGCGATGCGGGCGGCAGTTCTGCCGCCCGTCGCTCCGCGAGAAGCTGATCGGCGAAGCCGGCGTAATCGTGCGCGGCGAGCGCGCGATACACCGGATGCTCCGCGAAGTCCGTCTGCACGATGACGCTTCCCGGCCGCTCGGCGCGACCCGCGCGGCCCGCAACCTGCGTCAGCAGCGCAACGAGCCGCTCGGTCGCGCGGAAATCCGCGCTGTAGAGCGCGTTGTCGGCGCCGAGCACGCCGACGAGCGTGAGGCGCGGAAAGTCGTGCCCTTTCGCGAGCATCTGCGTGCCGACGAGGATGTCGACGTCGTGCGCGTCGACCTGCTCGCGCATCGCGGCGAACGCGTCCTTGTTGCGCGTCGTATCCCGATCGACGCGCAGCACGCGTGCCGAAGGAAACGCCGTACGAATCGCCTGCTCGAGCCGTTGCGTGCCGAACCCGGATGGCAGCAGGTCGACGTTGCCGCATTCGGGACACGCGCGAGGTGCCGGCGCGGCGTGGGCGCAATGGTGGCAGCGCAATCGATCGGGGGCGCGATGCAGCACGAGCCGCGCCGAACACCGCGGACATTCCGACTGCCACGCGCACGCGGCGCACTTGAGCGACGGCGCGTAACCACGCCGATTGATGAACAGCAGCGCCTGCTCGCGGGCGTCGAGCGTGCGCCCCAGCGCATCACGCAGCGGCGCGGACAGCGCGTCGCGGACGTCGCGGCCGCGCGACGGCGCAAAGCGAATGACCGGCATCCGCGCTCGGACGTCGGCGCGCTCGCCGAGCGACAACAGGCGGTAACGACCGGCGCGCGCACGCGCCCAGGTTTCGAGCGACGGCGTCGCGCTGCCGAGGACAATCGGCACGTTGCGTCGGCGCGCTCGCCACAGCGCGAGATCGCGCGCGTGATAGCGGACGCCATCCTGCTGCTTGTAGGAATCGTCGTGCTCCTCGTCGACGACGACGAGCGCGAGGTTCGGCAGGGGTGCGAAGACGCCGAGCCGGGTGCCAAGAACGACCTGCGCGCTTCCGTTCGCCGCGGCGTCCCAGTGCTCGCGGCGCACGCCGGCCGCAAGACGACTGTGCAGCGTGACCATCCGCACACCGGACAGCGCCGCCTGAACGCGCTGCTCGAGCTGCGGCGTCAGGTTGATCTCGGGCACGAGGATGAGAACCTGGCCCCCCGCTTCGATGCTGCGAGCGGCGGCGGCGAGATAAACGGCGGTCTTCCCGCTGCCGGTGACGCCATGCAGCAGCAGCGGTGAAAACGTCGCGTGCGCCGCGGCGATCGCCGCTACCGCCCGCGTCTGTGGATCATTCAGCGACGGCGCGGCGCGTGGGTCCTCGGCGGCCGCGGGCGGAGGCGTGCGCGGCTGGCGCACACGCGCCGGTGGCGGCGCGACCAGCGCATGCGTCATGCCCGGCGGCGCCTGGTAGTACGCGCTGACGAACGCGGCGAGTTCCATGACGTCGGCCGGAAGGCGCGCCGTCGTCACCGCGTCGATCGGTTGCAGCCGATCGAGAAACGCAGTCGACGCGTCGACCGTCACGACGACGCCCGTCAGCGAGCGTCGCCCGAGTCGTGCGTGCACGACGTCGCCGTCGTGCACGGAGAGCCCGTCCGGAATCCAGTAATCGAACAGTTGCCACGCCGCGACGGGCAGCGCGACACGCGCGATCGACATGTTCGGAGCGCTTGTACGTCAGCCTGCAGCGCGAGCGCGCTGCAGGTTTACCGTGTACCTAACGCACCACTTCAACATTGTGCGTCAACACGCTAATTCGGCGGTGGTCCGGAAAAATTTTCCACGTGATTCTGTGGATAATTGTGTGCGTAAGTGAGTATCGGTGCGCCTCGCAACGTTACCGATTACGTGGCGCGAATGTTGCACTGTTGCGACGTGTCGAAAATTGTGTCGCCTTTTCAGGCGGTTGAACGCAGCGATTCGCGCAATTTTCGTCACATCGAAAGTTGTAGGACAAGCGGACGCCGCGTGTGTATAACTGCCGCAGACGAGCGTCCACACGCGCGGTTTGTCAAGCCCACACCGTCAAAATCCCTGCCTCCCGTGCGGGATCAGCACACCCGCGCCACGCGCGCCGCATGCACGGTCTCGACGAGCACCGCGACGTGATCGGGGGGCGTCGAGGGGACGATGCCGTGGCCGAGATTGAACACGTAGCCGGGTGCGTCGCCCGCGGCCTCGATGACGGTCGTGACGGCGCGCCGCACCGTCGCGGGATCGGTCAGCAGCGCGATCGGGTCGAGATTTCCCTGGAACGCGACCTTCGTGCCGTGCTCGCGTCGCGCAGCGGCGAGATCGACGGTCCAGTCCAGGCCAACGCAGGCTGCACCACTGCCGACCAGCGACGACAGCGCATGACCGCCGCGCGTGAACACGATCGTCGGTACGTTCGCGGGCAGCGTGCGGAGGACCGCGCGCATCGGCCCGAGCGAGAAGCGGCGATACGAGGCGGCCGGCAGAAGGCCGCCCCACGTGTCGAACAGCATCACCGCGTCGACGCCGGCAGCGATCTGTTCGGCGAGATACGCGGCGACCGCATCGGCATTGACGGCCACCAGGCGCTCGAGCAGATCCGGCCGTGCGTACGCCATGCGGCGAACGCTCGCGAAATCGTCGCTGCCGCTGCCTTCGATCATGTAGCACGCGAGCGTGAACGGGCTGCCGGCGAAGCCGATCAGCGGCACGCGGCCCGCGAGCGCACGCTTGATCTGCGCCACGGCGTCGAACACGTAGCGCAGCCGCGCGAGATCAGGCGGCGCAAGCGCAAGGATCGAGGCCTCATCGGCGGTCGTGCGCGCAAAGCGCGGGCCCTCGCCTTCCGCGAACGAGAGCCCGAGCCCCATCGCGTCGGGCACGGTCAGGATGTCCGAGAACAGGATGGCGGCGTCGAGCGGAAAGCGCGCCAACGGCTGCAACGTGACCTCGGTGGCGAGCGACGGCGTCGTCGCGAGCGCCATGAAACTGCCGGCGCGCGCGCGGAGCGCTGCGTATTCGGGAAGATAGCGACCCGCCTAGCGCATCAACCAGACCGGCACGTGCGGGGTCGGCTGCCGGCGCAGCGCGCGCAGCAGCGAATCGTTCAAGAGCGCGGTCACCGGCGGCTGTAGCGGACGGCGATTAGCGGGGAAGCGACGACGCGCCGGTCAGGAACGCGTCGATCGCGTGCGCGCATTGGCGCCCTTCGCGAATCGCCCACACGACGAGCGACTGGCCGCGCCGGATGTCGCCGGCCGCGAACACCTTGGCGACGCTCGTGCGGTAATCGTCGGTCGTCGCCTTGACGTTGCTGCGCGCATCGCGCGCAACGTCGAACTGCTCGACGAGGCCCGTGTCGCCGGGACCGGTGAACCCCATCGCGAGCAGGACGAGATCGGCCTTCAGCGTGAACTCGGTGCCGGGAACCTCGACCATGCGCATCGCACCGCCAGCGTCCCGCTGCCACTCGACGCGCGCAGCGACCAGCCGCTCGACACGACCATTGCCCTCGAAGCGCTTGGTCGCGACCGACCAGTCGCGTTCGCAGCCTTCCTCGTGCGAC
>DASSEA010000395.1:0-3075 GCA_035696805.1 Casimicrobiaceae bacterium | reverse complement strand
ACGTACGTGTGCGAGCACAACCCCGAAGGTGCGCTCGGCATCGTCGTCAACAAGCCGATCGACATGACGCTGTCGACGTTGTTCGAGCAGATCGAGATTCCGCTCGATGACCACGCGTTGCGCGAAGCGCCGGTTCACTTCGGCGGGCCGGTGCAGATCGACCGTGGTTTCGTACTGCATCGGCCGCTCGGCAACTGGCAGTCCACGCTCGCCATCAACGATGCGCTCGGTCTCACGACGTCGAAGGACGTGCTCGAAGCGGCTGCGCGCGGCAAGGGCCCGGCCGACATCTTCGTTTCGCTGGGATACGCCGGATGGTCGGCAGGTCAGCTGGAAATGGAACTGGCCCAGAATGCATGGCTGACGGTGGAGGCGGATCCCAACGTGCTGTTCGCCCTGCCGGCCGAGCGCCGGCTTCCGGCCGCGGTGCGCCTGCTCGGCATCGATATTTCGCGGCTTTCCGATACGGCCGGCCACGGGTGATCGCGCGTGCAGCGGAAACCGGACGCGACGGTGCTCGCGTTCGATTTCGGCACGCGGCGGATCGGCGTCGCGGTGGCCAACACGCTGACCCGAAGCGCGCAGGCGCTGACGACGCTCGTGGCGACCCGGGGCGGGATTCCGTTCGATGCGATCGGCGAACTCATCGACGCGTGGCAACCGTCGCAACTCGTGGTCGGATTGCCCGTCCACGCCGACGGCACGCCGCATGCGATGACGGCAAGTGCAAGGCGCTTCGCGCACCTGCTCGAATCGCGCTTCGGGCGGCCCGTCGCGCTGGTCGACGAGCGCTGGACGAGCGAAGCGGCGGCGCAGGCGCTGCGCGATCGCGGGCATGGCGGTCGCGAGGCGCGCGCGAAGCGCGACGAAGCCGCGGCGCAGATCATCCTGCAGGCGTGGCTCGATGAATCGCGATGACGACGGCTGACGCTTTGCCCGACGCCGAGGCTGCGCTCGGCGCCCTCGTCGAAAAGATGCGCGGATCGGTTGCCCCGGATGCCGCGCTGGTCGGCATCTATTCCGGCGGCGCGTGGCTCGCCGAGCGGCTCGCAAAGCGGCTGGCGGGGTCGCATCCCGTCGGGTTCATCGACGTGTCGTATTACCGGGACGACTACGCGCTGTCGGGCCTCAAGCCGAACACCCGGCGTACGTCGTTGCCGTTCGACGTCGAGGGCGCGACGATCGTCCTGGTCGACGACGTGCTGTACACGGGCCGCAGCGTGCGCGCGGCGGTGAATGAATTGTTCGATTTCGGCCGACCCGAGCGCATCGAACTCGCGGTGCTCGTCGACCGCGGCGGCCGCGAGCTGCCGATCGAGGCGACGTACGTCGGCGCGACGATCACGATGTCCCGTGATCGGACGATCGTGCTGTCGCGCGACCCGGGCGGCACGCTTTCGCTCGCCGTCGAGCCGCTGGCGGGCGTCGCCTAGTCCATCGCGATGGGCGCCCGCAATCCGCAGCTCAACCACAACGGCGAGCTGACGCATCTGCTGACGCTCGAAGGTCTGCCGCAGGAAGTCATCACCCACATCCTCGATACGGCCGAGCCGTTCGCGTCGATCGGCGAGCGCGAAGTGAAGAAGGTTCCGCTGCTTCGCGGCAAGGGCGTCTTCAACCTGTTCTTCGAGAACTCCACGCGTACGCGCACGACGTTCGAAATCGCGGCGAAGCGCCTTTCCGCCGACGTCATCAACCTCAACATCGGCGCATCGTCGACGTCGAAGGGGGAGACGCTGCTCGACACCGTCGACAACCTCTGCGCGATGAACGCGGACATGTTCGTCGTCCGGCATTCGCAGTCGGGTGCGCCGCATCTGATCGCGTCGCACCTCGAAGCGATGGGGCGCTCGCACGTGCACGTCGTCAATGCGGGCGACGGGCGCCACGCGCATCCGACGCAGGGGCTGCTCGACCTCTACACGATCCGCCATTACAAGCACGAGTTCCAGGGGTTGACCGTTGCCATCGTCGGCGACGTTCTGCATTCGCGTGTCGCGCGGTCGCTGATCCATGGACTGACGACGATGCGCGCGGCGGAAGTCCGGGTGATCGCCCCGCGAACGTTGCTGCCCTCCCACGTCGAGGCGCTCGGCGTCGCCGTACACAACGACATGCGCGCGGGGCTCCGCGACTGCGACGTCGTCGTCATGCTGCGGCTGCAGAACGAGCGGATGAAAGGCGCGCTGCTTCCCTCCGCCGGCGAGTACTTCCAGCACTACGGCCTGACGCTCGACAAGCTGGCGCTCGCCAAGCGCGATGCAATCGTCATGCATCCCGGTCCGATGAATCGCGGCGTGGAAATCGACTCTCCGGTCGCCGATGGCGAGCGTTCGGTGATCCTGCCGCAGGTGACGTTCGGCATCGCCGTGCGGATGGCGGTGCTGTCGATCATCGCGTCCAAGTGAAGCCCCGCGCATGAACATCGAGATCCGTGGCGGCCGCGTCATCGATCCGTTGCAGGCGCTCGACCGCGTGGCCGATGTCTATGTGAGCGGAGGAAAAATCGCGAGCGTCGGCGCGGCGCCGTCACGCTGGCAGGCGGATCGCGTCATCGATGCCCGCAGTTGCGTCGTTTCGCCCGGCTTCGTCGATCTTGCCGCGCGGTTGCGCGAGCCCGGATTCGAACACAAGGCGACGCTCGAGTCCGAACTCGCGGCGGCAGCTGCGGGCGGCGTGACGAGTCTCGCATGTCCGCCCGACACGGATCCACCGCTCGACGAACCGGGTCTCGTCGAAATGCTGAAGCATCGCGCGCGCGTCATCAACCAGGCGCACGTCTATCCAATCGGCGCGCTGACGCTGGGCCTCAAGGGCGAAACGCTGACGGAGATGGGGCAGCTCGCGCAGGCCGGTTGCGTGGCTTTTTCACATGCCGACGTTCCGCTGCCCGATACTCAGATGCTGTTCCGGGCGCTGCAGTACGCAGGCACCTTCGGGCATCGCGTGTGGTTGCGGCCGCAGGATCCACATCTTGGGCGAGGCGGCGTGGCGCACGATGGCGAAGTCGCCACGCGGCTCGGGCTGCCGGCGATACCGGTTTCCGCCGAAACGATCGCCCTGGCGACGATTTTC
>DASSEA010000394.1:0-4350 GCA_035696805.1 Casimicrobiaceae bacterium | reverse complement strand
CTTGCGATCGTCGTCACGGGTTGTGCGACGTCGCCCATTGGCGGACCGCCCGTGCCTGCCGCGCCGGCGCAGCCCGCCGCACCCGTTCCGCGCAGCGTGGAGCCGCCGCCACCCATGATCAACCTGTCCGGGTTTCCGCTGCCGTATCGACAGGGTTATGCAGACGGGTGCGCGAGCACGTCGGGGTCCGAGCGCAAGGACGCCGCGCGCTTCGCTACCGATCCGAACTACCGCACCGGCTGGCAGGACGGTCTCGCCCTTTGCCGGAAGAAGTAGCGCGCAAGCCAGCGACGTCGCAGTTCGTCGACGTCCGCGGCGAGCAGCATCACGTCCTCACGTGGGGCAATCCGCAGTCGGCGCCGCTCGTGCTCCTGCATGGATGGATGGATGTCGGCGCGTCCTTTCAATTCCTGGTCGACGCGTTCCGGAACGATTGGTACGCGATCGCGCCCGATCTCCGCGGCTTCGGGCGTTCGGCATGGCAGGCGCAGGGTTACTGGGTCTACGACTATCTGGCCGATCTCGAGTCGCTGCTGCGCCATTTCATCGGCAGTGAGCCTGCGCGCCTCGTCGGGCACAGCCTCGGCGGGAACATCGTGATGAGCTATGCGGGCGTGCGACCCGACCGCGTGGCGCGCGTCGTGTCGCTCGAAGGTTTCGGCATCCCGGCGGAGGCGGCCGAAGACGCGCCGCGCAAAGTCGCGAAGTGGCTCGATGCGGTCGCCGATCCGCCGCGCTTCCAGACGTACGACACGATCGACGCCGTCGCCGATCGCTTGCAGAAAAAGAATCCGCGCCTTGCGCGCGACCAGGCCGACTTTCTCGCGCAATGGTGGGCCCGGGCGCTGCCCGACGGACGTGCAGCGCTGAGGTCCGACCCGCGCCACAAGCTGCCGTTTCCGCACGTGTACCGGATCGAGGAATCGGTCGCCATCTGGCGCAACGTGACCGCGCCGGTGCTGTGGGTTGCTGCGAGCGACTCCGAAATTCCGCGCTGGCTCGAAGCCCATCCTGAAGGCGAGATGGGCGCCGACGGCATGGAAGGCGTGCGGCGTCGCATGTCGTACGTGCGCGATGCGCGCCTCGTGACGATCGACGACGCCGGGCACATGCTGCATCACGATCAGCCCGCGGCCGTCGCCGCGCAGATCGAGTCGTTCCTGCTGGACTGAACCCCATGTCGTTACTGCGTGTGCACTCGCGCCGCGCTGCGTACGTCGCGCTCGCGCTCCTGACGCTCGTGTGGGGCTTCAACTGGATCGTGATGAAGGCGGCGCTGATGCACGCGCATCCGCTCGCCTTCAACGTGCATCGGACGTCGATCGCGGTCGCGGTGCTGTTCGTTGCGCTCGCTGCGCGCGGTGGACGGATGTGGCCGCATCGCTGGCGTGCAGTGGTCGTCACGGCCTTCTTCCAGACGGCGATCAACTTCGGTGCGACCACGCTGGCCGTCGCCGGCGGCGGGGCCGGTCGGACGTCGGTGCTCGTGTTCACGATGCCTTTCTGGACGCTGCTGATCGCGTGGCCGGTGTTGCACGAACGCATACGGACCGCGCAGGCCGTTGCGATCGCCTTCGCCTTCGCGGGCCTCGTGCTCGTCGTCGCGCCGTGGTCGTGGCAAGGCGATCTCACGCCGAAATTGTGGGCGGTGCTGTCGGGATTCGGCTGGGCGGCCGGCACGATCGCCATGAAGTATTACCAGCGTGACCCCGACTTCGACATGCTGAGTTTCATCACGTGGCAGATGGCGCTCGGCGTGCTGCCGCTCACGTTGTTGCCGTGGTTGTTCGATGTGCCCGCGACGCAATGGAGCCTTGCGCAGGCGGGGCTGCTGTTCATCGTGGGTGTGATTGCGACGGCGGGTGGTTTCCTCGCGTGGATGGAGATCCTGCGCTGGCTGCCGGCGGGCACGGCGTCGCTCAACATGTTCGCCGTGCCGGTGATCGCGCTCCTGTCGTCGATGGCCGTTTACGGCGAGCGCCTTTCGGACAACGAGTGGATCGGCATCGGACTGATCGGCGTCGGCCTGGCGCTGATCATCGCCGAGGCCCGCCTGGCGAGCAGCCGCAGACCCGCGCTGCCGGCCGAGCCTGTACCGCTGGACGGCGGCTAAGTCCTTGAAAACTTGATCCAGAGCAAGTTCGGCCGGTGGCTGGGGTGGCACAATGAACCTGTTGTCGGAATGCGAACCATTATTATTTACACGTGCGTTTGCGTTTGTTATGCTTCCTCGAAGCGAAACTCGACTCCCGCCAAGCGACCAGCCATCGACATGACTCCAACGATCCTTCTTCGCCGCGCGTCCGTGCTCGTCGCCGGGGCGCTTCTTTCGTTCAACCTGCTTGCGCAGGAGGTCGCGTCGTTCGCGCTCACCGCGCGTGACGGCGTTTTCGAACCGACGGTCATCGAAGTGCCCGCAGGCAAGCGTTTCCGGCTCCAGGTTTCCAATCAAGGCAAGACCGCAATGGAATTCGAAAGCCGTGAACTCAAGCAGGAAAAAGTGATCCCGCCGGGCGGCAAGGCGACGCTGACGATCAACGCGCTCAAGGCTGGTGAATACAAGTTCGTGGATGAATTCCACGAAAAGACCGGCCAGGGCCGCATCGTCGCGAAGTAACGCGCACCTCCTTCGCGAGCCACACGAAACCTCTCATGGGCAACGCTCTATTCATCGTCTGGCGCGAATCCGCGGAGGCAATGCTCGTCGTCGGCATCCTCTACGCGTGGCTGCGCAATCGCGCCGACGCTGCCGTGGGCATGCGCTATTTGTGGGGTGGTGTCGCCGCCGGTGCGGCGCTCGCGGTGACGCTCGCGCTGGTGATGCTCGGCATCGCCTCGGCGCTGTCGGGTGACGGCCTCGAATATTTCCAGCTCGCGATGATGCTGATCGCATCTGCGCTGATCGTGCAGATGGTGTTTTGGATGCGCAAGCACGGCCGCACGCTCAAGAAGGATCTCGAAGCCGACCTGGCGCGTAATGCGCGGGCGGCCAACTGGTGGGGCCTGCTCGTCGTCGTCGCACTCGCCGTCGGGCGCGAGACCGCCGAAACGGTCGTCTTCCTGTACGGGCTCGGCGCCGACAGCGGCGGCATCACCAACCTGCCGATCGTGCTGGTGCTGGGCGTTGGCGCGGCGTTCGCAACGTTCTGGGCGCTGCAGCAGGGCTCGCGCATCCTGTCGTGGCGGCTGTTCTTCCGCGTGAGCGAAGTGTTGTTGCTGCTGCTCGCGGGCGCCCTGCTCGTGTCGGGCATCGAAAAGCTGATTGCGCTCGACGTGTTGCCGGCGCTCGTCGACCCGGTGTGGAATACGTCGGGCATTCTCGATGATTCCGGACGCATCGGCGGCATGGTCGCGTCGTTCACCGGCTATCGCGCGCGGCCCGCGTTGATGCCGCTGCTTGCGCTCGCCGCGTACTGGGCGCTCGTGTGGTTCTTCTTCTGGCGTGCGCCGGGGCGCGTCGTCGCTGCGCCGGCGTCCGCAACGCCTGCGATCGATCCCTTGCCGCGCGCGGAACGCCACTGATCCAGTGACGGCACTCGCGGCGGCAGCGTCCGGCGCGAACGCGTCTGTCCGGTAAAATCGGAGCATGAGCCGGCCGTCGTGGCCGGCGCTTCGTTTTGGGCGTTCATTGGCCGCACCGGCACCCGATCTTTCGAAGTTGCGCATCGACCGCGGCGTTGCGCCGATCCGTCGCGGGCGCCGCCGTCGCTGGATCGTGATCGGCGTGCTGGCGCTGGTGATCGCCGCCGCCGGCGGCTGGTACACGATGCAGCCGCGCGCGCAATCGATTCAGACGACGCCCGTCGTCACCGCGTATCCATCGCAGCAATACGTCGTGCTGAATGCGACCGGTTACGTGGTCGCCCAGCGCAAGGCGGCGATTTCGTCGAAGGCGACGGGGAGGCTCGAATGGCTCGGCGTCGCCGAAGGCTCGCGCGTGAAGGAAGGCGAGATCATTGCCCGCATCGATGCGCGCGACGTGACGGCGCAGGCGCAAGGCGCCGAGGCGGCCGTGCGTGCGGCCCGCGCGAACGTGCAACAGGCCGAGGTCGAGCGCCAGAACGCGCAGGTCGAGTACCGGCGCAATCAGGATCTGGTCGAGAAGAACTTCATCTCGCGCTCGGCGCTGGATACCGCGAAGGCGCGCGTGGACCGCGCACAGGCGGGCGTCGCGAGTGCCCAGGCAAATGTCAACGCGGCGCTTGCCAACGCACGCAATGCGCAGGTGTCGGTCGATTACACGCAGATTCGTGCGCCTTTCGACGGCGTCATCCTGTCGAAAAGTGCCAACGTCGGCGATCTGGTGACGCCGTTCTCGAGCGCGAGCGAATCCAAGGGCGCCGTCGTGAC
>DASSEA010000393.1:0-2233 GCA_035696805.1 Casimicrobiaceae bacterium | reverse complement strand
CCGATGACGATGTTCTGCGGCGTGGCAGGCTTCAGCAGCACCGTGTAGACGACGGCGTAACCAACGAACGTGCCGAGCGTGAGCCACATCGTCAACGGATTGACGAGCGCATGCAGGATCCAGAGGCCGGTGCCGCCCACGCAGCCGGCAAATCCCAGCGTCTGTCCCGACGACACCTGCCCGCGCGGCAGCGGGCGCCAGCTGGTGCGGCGCATCAGCTTGTCGATGTTCTGTTCGACCAGGCAATTGATCGCTGCAGCGGCGCCGGCGACCAGCGCAATGCCGATCGTTCCGAACAGTACCGGCCCGGCGGGCGGTACGCCAGGGACCGCGAGGAACATGCCGATGATCGCGGTAAACACGATCAGCGACACGACGCGCGGCTTGGCCAGCGCAAAGAACTGTCGCGCGCGCGCTTCAGCGAGGACGATGCTCGTCAATGGGAATTCCGCGACAGTGAAACGTCGAAGGGACCGTGATTTTACCGGACGGCGGTCGTTGAGGCTCTCATCCGATGCGCGAAGCGCGAAGCAGCCGCGACAGATCCTTCGCAAGCGCCTTGATGTCCGGGTCGGATGGCCATGCAAGCACGAAGTTTCCGCGCGGATCGACGAGGTAGATTCGATCGGCGCCCTCGGGCAACGCGGGCAGCGCGCGTACCCGGATCGCGAGCACGTCCGGGTGTTCGGCGAGCAGGGCGGCCGACGGTGCGCGTTCGTCCGGGATCAGCCAGACGCGTTGCACCCGCTCGCGTTCGGCGTTCTGGATCGTCCGCGCCTGGCGCGACGCGTACAGCGCCGCCACGCACCGCGCGTCGCAGGCGCTCGGCGCAGCGATCAGCATGCTCCAGCGCCCGCGCAACTCGCCGCTCGCAAAGGCCTTGCCGCCGAGGTCGGTACCCGCAAAATCGGCGAGTGGCGCGGTCGCGAGCAGCGTCCCGTAGTTGACGCGAGCGTCCCGCGGCAGCGTGTAATACGCGACGTACGACAGGACGACGGGCGCGACGGCGATCGCGGCCAGCAGCACCAGCATGCGCCGCGTGCGACGCGTCGTTGGTGCGCGCGGCGCAGGGTTCGCGAGAGCGGCTCGCAGACTCCCGTCCCGGACCGAGCCGGGTGCGTCACCAACCGATTCGGTCATCGCGCGCTTCGCGCCAGCCGCGGCCGCACGTCGAACCAGAGCCACAGTCCCGCCGCCATCGCCGCGAACGCATACCACTGCACCATGTAGCTCAGATGTTTGTCGATGCCGGCGTCGGGCAGCGCATCGTCGATGACGAGCCCGGCATTGCCCGGCATGTCGAGGGCGCGCACGACGATGGGCAGCACGGCGACGCCGGTCGCACGCGTGAAATCCGCGGTCTCGAGGTGCTGCCACAGCGTCCCGGCCGGAAGCGTCTCGCTGCCGCTGCGCCAATAGGCCGGCGCAGGCAGATCGATGCGGCCGCGAAGCGACACCACGCCCGCGGGCAGCGGCGGCTGCGGCAACATCGCGCGCGTCGCGCCTGCCGCGACCCAGCCGCGATCGATCAGCACGGTGCGGCCATCCGCAAGCCGCAACGGTGCGACGACCTCGAACCCGACGCGACCGTCATGCACCTTGTTGTCGACGAGAATCTGATGGCGCACGTCGAATTCGCCGTCGAGCACTACGGCGCGAAACCGCCATGCATGCCAGTCCCGGACCTCGCGCGGCAAAGCGACCGGCGCTGCGGCTGCCGCTGTCTGGAACTGCGCCTGCAGCGCTTCCTTTTCCTGCATTCGCCGGTATTGCCAAGGCCCTGCCGTCACGCAGACGGCGATGGTGACCCAAGCCGCAACCGCGGGGATCCATGCCGGGCGGCGGCGCGCCGGATGCGCGCTCGAGGCTGCCGGCGCGCGCGACGCGGCCGTCATGAGGCGGGTGCTACACTCGACCGGCAAGCGCGCTCGCCATGAGAGCCATCGTCATCACCGCGCTCGTCGCGGTCGTCATCGCGCTTTTCACGGCGCTCGTGTTTCTCTACCGGGATCGCGGACGCGGCAACCGCGTCGTCACCGCCCTCGCGGTCCGCGTGCTCCTGTCGATGGCGCTGATCGCGTTCCTCGTGTTCTCGTGGTGGATGGGTTGGATCCAGCCCGGAGGACTGTGACGCGTCGCGACCGGACCGAGCAGAGATCAGCCTACAGCCAGTAGACGAGCACGAACAGCAGCAGCCAGACGACGTCGACGAAGTGCCAGTACCACGCCGCGG
>DASSEA010000392.1:0-2594 GCA_035696805.1 Casimicrobiaceae bacterium | reverse complement strand
CCGCCTCGTCGGCGCGACGATGTTCCGCCTGAACGGCGTCGAGCAGTCGGTATTCGCCATGGGCGACATCTTCTCGAACAACGTGCTGCTCGGCATTCCGATCGCCAAGGTGACGCTCGGCGAGGCATCGCTTTCCGCCGTGTCGCTGGTGCTCGTGTTCAACTCGCTCGTCCTGTGGACCGTCGTCACCGTATCCGTCGAATGGGCGCGCGAGCGCAGCCTCTCGCCTCGCGCGCTGCTGCGGACGGGACGAAGCGTGGTGACGAACCCCGTCGTCGCGAGCATCCTGGCTGGCGCGCTGTTCGGCGTGCTCGCGTTGCGGATGCCGGTCGTCATCGACCAGACGCTCGGCATGGTGAGCCAGTCCGCCGTGCCGCTGTCGCTTATCGCGCTCGGCATGGGACTCGCGGAGTTCGGCTTCCGCAGCGAATGGCGCGAAAGCGCCGCGATTACCGCGCTGAAGCTGGTGGCGCAGCCGGCGGCCGTGTTCGCGCTCGCGCGCGTCCTTTCGCTGCCGTCGCTTGAAACGGCCGCCGTCGTGATGCTGGCTGCACTGCCGGTGGGCGCGAACGTCTACCTGATGTCGCGGCAGTTCGGCGTGCTATCCGGCGCCGTCGCGTCGGCGATCGTGCTCACGACGGCACTCGCTGCGGTGACGACGCCGCTCACGCTCACGCTGATCGGCGCCGGCGGGTGACGGCGGCGCCCGCGCGACACCCGCATCCGAACGCGGCTGGCGCGCGCCCCGCAGCGGCCATCGGTGCCGTTCTGGCGCGCGCGCGCGTGTGCGCGATGAGCGACTTTCGATCGCATTTTTGCGAGGGCCCACGGAAGCTCGAGCCCACCGTGCGACAATTCGCGACCCGCCTCGTTTTCCTCGCATCAGATGCCCGCACGTACCCGCAAGCGCTCGCGCGCGCCGAACAAGCGCAGCTCGAAGCAACCGAAGCAAGCAGCCAAGTCCCCGGGCGCGCGCAAACCCGGAACCAAACGAACCGGTACGAAAGCCGCCGCGGCGCGCACAGCGTTGCCGTACGTCGTGCGCAACTCGCCGATTCACGGCCGTGGCGTGTTCGCGACGCGGACGATCCGCAAAGGCGCCGACGTCATCGAGTACCGCGGCCGCCGCATCTCGATGGACGAGGCCGACGAGCTGCCCGACAGCGATCCGGACAACCCGTTTCACACGTTCCTGTTCGAGCTGAACGACGGCCGCGTCATCGACGCGGGCCGCAGCGGCAACGCGGCGCGCTGGATCAACCACAGCTGCAAGCCCAACTGCGAGCCGTACGAGGACGACGACTGCCGTGTGTTCATCGCGGCCAAGCGAACGATCCGGGCGGGCGAGGAACTCGCGTACGACTACAAGCTGAACGTTTCGGGGCGTCGAACCCCGCGGCTGCTGGCGAACTACGCCTGCCGCTGCGGCGCACCGCGGTGTCGCGGTACGATGGTCGCGCCGCGCAAGAAGTGACCCTCGCTAGGCGAGCCCGGCGATCCCGACGGCCGCGGCTGCCAGCAATACCCAGACCGGATTGATCCGCGTGAAGGCAAGCGCGGCCGTTGCGAGCAGCGTCAGCGCCAGCGCGCCCAGGGATCGGTCGGCGCCACGCGCGAGCGTGTAGCCGCTCGCCATGATCAAGCCAATGGCGATCGGCGCCAGTGCACGCTGAATGACGCCGCGCAGCGGCGATTCCCGCAGGCGATCCGCCCATTGCCAGGCGATGTAACAGGCCACCGACGACGGACCGCACACGGCGGCGGTCGCCACCAGCGCGCCCACGACGCCGGCGACCTTCCAGCCGACGAGCGCGACGATCATCGCGTTCGGCCCCGGCGCGAGTTGCGCGAGCGCGAACAGCTCGACGAACTGCGCACTCGTCATCCAGCCCTCGACGTCGACGACGACACGGTGGATCTCGGGCAGGATCGCATTGATGCCCCCGATGGCGACGAGCGACAGCGCCGTGAAGCGAACGGCGATCTCCGCGACGATGTCCGCGCTGCTCATTCGCGTTTCGCGTGCTTGCGTTCGTCGCCCGTGCGCGACGCGCGCCATTCGAGCGCGATGCCGGCGGGAATCAGCACGGTGATCACCCACAGCAGCGGCCATTGCAGAATGCCGACCGCAACGAATGCCGTCGCACCGGTGACGAGCCCGCGCGGAGGCGGCCGCGCGTGGAGCAAGAGCCGCAACGCCGTGCCGACGATCAAGCCTGCCGCGGCGGCCGATGCGCCAGCGATGGCGTTTCGCGCATGCACGTTATCGGCAAGCGACGCGTAGAACGCGGCGATCGCGAGCATCAACGCTACCGGCACGAACAGGATCCCCGATACGGCGATCAGCGAACCGATCGGACCCTGCGTACGCGCGCCGATGATCACGGCGAGGTTGACGACATTCGGCCCGGGCAGCACCTGGCAAAGACCAATCAGCTGCGCGAATTCGCGATCGTCGAGCCAGCCACGCTCGTCCACGATCACGCGCCGCGCCCACGGCAACACGCCGCCGAAGCCGAGCAACCCCATTTTCAGGAAGCTCGCGAAGAGCGCCGGCCGCGTGACGCCGGCGAGCGGCGAGCCTTCGGGCGGTT
>DASSEA010000391.1:0-4579 GCA_035696805.1 Casimicrobiaceae bacterium | reverse complement strand
CACGAGCCCCTCGCCATCGTGATCAAGATGACGCGCTGCAACGGACAGCCGGTCGCGAAGATCAGCGACGAGCCGTCGAAGACGATGGATTACGACCCGTCCTACGTCGCGTACCTGCGCGAAGTGTTCCAGGTGCCCTCGACACCCCCTGCGGATCAGCGTCCCGAATTGCGCAGCGCCTAGCGCGAGTAGTACGCGCCGTCGATCACGATGCCGCCGCGCGCGGGCTGCACGCGGCTCATTCGCGTGTCGAAGGTGAGCGTTTCTCCAGCAAACGTGCCGTATTTCGGCGCCTGGTCGCGCGTGCGCAGTTCGGCGCTGCCGTCCGCCCGGATCGTGACCGTTTCCTCGATGCCGTTGCCGCTGTTCTGGCCGCGAAACGTGCCGATCGCCCAGCCGGCGACGTTCTGGTCCTGGCCGGGCCCATACGATGATCCCGAATGCCGGCGCGGGCCGCCGTACGACGGTTGCTCGCGCGCCGAGTCCCAATCGTAGATCCGTTCGGCCGCCATCCAGCCGTCATGCGTCGGCGATGCGACGGTCACCGACACGCAGAGCGAGCCCAACGCGAAGGCGCCTGCGGTGGCGGCGATACGAAAGCCGTGCCTGAACATGTTTTCTCCGTTGGTCGACGTTTGAACACTCGGCAGGAGGATGGTTTCAGCCGTCTTCGCGCACTCGATCGAGCGCTGCTTCGTAGGCAGCCAGAACGGTCGGGCCGAAGCACGCAAAGGTCACCCGGTCGAGCGTGGGCACTGCGCGCACCCCCGCGACAACTTCGCGGACGGCGATCGCGACCGCAGCGTCGATCGGGTAGCCATACACGCCGCAACTGATCGCCGGGAATGCGATCGACCTGAGCTGCGCATCCCGCGCGAGCGCGAGCGCGCGTCGATAGCAGCCGGCCAGCAACGCCGGTTCCCCGTGGTCGCCGTCGCGCCAGACCGGGCCGACCGTGTGGATGACGAAGCGAGCGGGGAGCCGATAACCCCGCGTCAGCCGCGCGTCGCCGGTGGGGCACCCGCCGAGCGTTCGGCATTCCGCGAGCAGTCCGGGTCCGGCGGCGCGATGGATGGCACCGTCGACGCCGCCGCCGCCGAGCAGCGTGGTATTGGCCGCGTTGACGATCGCGTCGACGTCGAGCGTCGTGATGTCGACGATGCGCGCCTCGATCAGCGTTCCAGCAGTCGTCGGCATTGGCACGATCGTCGAGTGCGGAAAGCGACAGTGTAAAGTGACCCATGGCCACGGCCTATCCCGATCCGGCGTCGAATGCTCCCGCCGCGCCCGCCAAGCCGCTGTCCGGCGGCGCGCTGCCGGATCGGCGACTGCGGCTCGACGACATCCTCAAGCTGATGGTTGCCGACGGCCTGATCCTGCCCGCCGATGCGGAGCGGGTCGCGCGTTCGCGCACGCAACGCTTCGAACATCCGCTCGAGCTCATCGCCGAGAACAAGTTCAAGTCGCTGAAGCCACCGCACAAGACGCTGCTGCTCGAGCCGCTCGTCGAATGGCTCGCGGGCAAGCTCGGCGTTCCGTATCGGCACGTCGATCCACTGAAAGTGGAGCTCGGCGCCGTGACGGCGACGATGTCCAACGCGTACGCGGAGCGCTATCGGATCCTGCCGATCGCCGTCGATCGCACGACGCTGACGGTCGCCACGGGGGAGCCGTTCGTACGCGCGTGGGCGGACGAGCTGTCGCGGATCCTCAAGCTCGACATCGAGCTGGTCTTCGCGAACCCGGTCGACATCCGGCGCTACATCGGTGAGTTCTTCAATCTCGCGCGCTCAATGAAGAAAGCGCAGGAGAGCTCGCGCGGCGAGTTCGCGTTCGCGCGCAATTTCGAGCAGCTGGTCGAGCTCGGACGCCACGGACACCTCGACGCGAACGACCAGCACGTGGTCCATATCGTCGACTGGCTGTGGCAATACGCGTTCGACCAGCGCGCCTCCGACATTCACATCGAACCGCGACGCGACGTCGGGCTCGTGCGCTTTCGCATCGACGGGGTGCTGCACCAGGTCTACGCGATCCCGACGGCGGTGCTGATCGCCGTGACGTCGCGGATCAAGCTGCTCGCGCGGATGGAAATCGTCGAGAAGCGGCGGCCGCAGGACGGGCGCATCAAGACCGTCGCACCGGACGGCGAGGAAATCGAGCTGCGCATTTCGACGATGCCGACCGCGTTCGGCGAAAAGATCGTCATGCGGATCTTCAGCCCCGAGGTGCTCGTGCGCGATTTCACCGATCTCGGCTTCACCACCGACGATCGCGCGCGCTGGGAGGCGATGACCGGCGAGCCGCACGGAATCATTCTGGTGACGGGCCCGACGGGGTCGGGAAAGACGACGACGCTGTACTCGACACTGAAGGGCCTTGCGACGCCGGAGGTGAACGTCTGCTCGATTGAAGATCCGATCGAGATGATCGAGCCGGCGTTCAACCAGATGCAGGTGCAGCCGGGCCTCGGCGTCGATTTCGCAGCCGGCGTGCGCACGTTGCTGCGCCAGGATCCCGACATCATCATGGTGGGCGAGATCCGCGCCCGCGACACCGGCGACATGGCGGTCCAGGCGGCGCTCACCGGTCACCTGGTGCTGTCGACGTTGCATACGAACGACGCGCCGACCGCCGTCACACGCCTGCTCGATCTCGGCGTGCCCGCATATCTGCTGAACTCGACGCTGCTCGGCGTAATGGCGCAGCGCCTGGTGCGCACGCTGTGCCCGCATTGCAAGCAGCCTGCGGAGCCGCCGGACGACGAAACCTGGGCGACGATGACGGCGCCGTGGCGGGGTGACAAGCCCTCACGGGTGATGGCCGCGCATGGCTGCCTTGAATGCCGGATGACGGGCTACTACGGTCGCGTCGGCCTGTATGAAATCATGCTGATGACCCCGGCGCTGCGGCGGTTGATGACGCACGACGCCGACGATCGGGCGATCCGCGAGCAGGCCTTCCGCGACGGCATGAAGCCGTTGCGCGTGTCGGGCGCGATGAAGGTTGCCGCCGGCCTGACGACCGTCGACGAAGTGATCAAGGTCGCCCCGCTGGCGTAGGCCGGCGCCAGCGCGGCTCGCGCAGAATTCACCGCTCGTCGCGTGTGCGGTTATTTGCGGCGTACGGACGATTTCGCCATCGTCATCGTGCTCATCCGGATTTACGATGCGATCGCGCAGCCTTCCGGATGCGCCGGCGCCTGCCGTGCGCCGCCGCGTGTCAAACGGGTTCCATCCCTCCAGAGGAGTGCAACGATGAACAAGAAGAGCAGGATGCTGGTGACGTGCCTCGCAATTGCCGTCGGCGGCGCGCCCATGATCGCTGCGGCGCAGGAAGCGTGCGTGGCATCCGACAACGTAACGTCGGTTGCGCAGAACCTGAACAATCCGCGCGGGCTCAAGTTCGGCCCCGACCGCTACCTTTACGTCGCGGAAGGCGGCACGGGAGGTTCGCAGATGGACCCGGTCTGCGATCCGTTGCAACCCGGTCCTCCAGGTCCGTATTCCGGGGGTTTCGATTCCAGGATCCTGCGTATCGCGGCGGACGGCTCGGCGACGCCGGTCGTTTCCGGCTTGCCCTCGACGCAGAACCTTCCGGGTTTCGTCAGCGGTGTCGCCGACGTGGCTTTCATCGGGAACACGCTGTATGGACTGATCGGCGGGGGCGGCTGCACGCATGGTCTCGCGAATACGTACAACGGTGTATTCCGCGTGAGCGGCAACGACGCTCAGTTCGTCGCGGATCTTGGACAGTATTCGATCAACGACGGCGTGCCTCACCCCGGTGACTACGAGGCAGAAGGCACGTGGTACAGCATGGTCGCCGTGCGTGGCAGCCTGTATGCGGTCGAGCCGAACCACGGCGAAATCGTTCGCGTATCCCAGAGTGGAGACATAACCCGCGTCGCAGGGCTGACCGCCAAGTACGGTCATATCGTTCCGACGGCCATTGCCTACGATGGCAATTTCTATGTCGGAACGCTCGGCACGTTCGACAGCGAATTTGCGGCGCGCGTGATCAGGATCACGCCAAGCGGCCAGACGAGCGTGGTGGTCGACGGCCTGAAGTCCATCACCGGCCTCGTCGTCGACCGCGGGAGCATTTACATCCTGCAGGACGAGGGCGGTTTCGTTGCGCCGTGCACGGGCCGGGTGTTGCGCGCCAGCCGAGGCGGTCGCATCGACGACGAGCCCATCGCAACCGGCCTTATGTTTCCCACGGCGATGACGCTCGGTCCCGACGGAAACCTGTACGTGTCGAACTTCGGATACGGCGGCGGACCCGGTGCCGGCGAGATCGTGCGCGTCGACCCGCACTGAGGCCAGCGAGCGTCTCGGTCGCCGGGGAAATGGGGAAGCGGCCCGCATCACGGGGCCGCCTCCGAAGCTTCAGGTCGGCTTCTTTTTTTTCTTGGGCAGCATGCCCTTGTCGCGCAGCACTTCGCGCGCCATCGCCTGCCGCTGCGTGTCCGTCATCGTCGGAAACGACTTCTTGAGCTTCATGTCGGTGTTCTCGAACGCCTGAAAGGTGGCCGACTGCTCGGGCGTCAAGCGGCTGCCCTCCGGTAGACCGAGTT
>DASSEA010000390.1:0-7399 GCA_035696805.1 Casimicrobiaceae bacterium | reverse complement strand
GAGTGGACACGTGAGCTCGCTGCGCGGATCGCCGCACACCCGCGCGAGGCGCTCGCGGCG
This sequence comes from Casimicrobiaceae bacterium, assembly GCA_035696805.1. Taxonomy (GTDB): domain Bacteria; phylum Pseudomonadota; class Gammaproteobacteria; order Burkholderiales; family Casimicrobiaceae; genus VBCG01. Next base: position 7,339 of record DASSEA010000390.1, on the reverse strand, counting down.
AGCAAGCGCTGCATCGCGCTGGCGATGGCGCCGAACGAGACCGGCTACGCCGCCGAGATGGCGGCGACACGCGCGCTGTACGCGACGCCGACGACGCGGGAACGCGTCGCGGCGTTCCTGGATCGGCCGCGACGGGCTGCGTCGCGGCGTCCCGCAGTAGCCGCCGACGCGGATGCGTGACATCAACTACACGAGGAGACAACGATGAGCATGCAGGACAAGGTCGCCGTCGTAACCGGTGCCGCTTCGGGCATCGGTCGCGCGACGGCGGAAGCGCTCGCCGCCGAAGGCGCGCGCGTGATCGTCGCGGACATCGATCGCGAAGGTGGCGAGAAGACCGTTGCGACGCTGCGCGAGCGCGGCGCCAACGCCGAGTTCTTTGCCGTCGACATGACCGACGCCGCATCGATCACCGCGTTTGCCGAAGCGGTGAACGCAAAATACGGCGCGGTCGACGTGCTCGTGAACGGCGCCGGATGGGGCCGGACGCACCCGTTCTGGGAAGGCACGCCCGAGCTGTGGAACAAGCTGATCGCGCTGAACCTCGTCGGCCCGATGACGCTCGCCAAGGCGCTGCTGCCGCGGATGCTCGAGCGCAAGCGCGGGCGCATCGTCAACATCGCAAGCGACGCCGGACGCGTCGGCAGCCTCGGCGAAACCGTGTATGCCGGCGCGAAGGGCGGCTTGATCGCATTCACGAAGTCGCTCGCGCGCGAAACGGCGCGGCACGGCATCAACGTCAACTGCGTGTGCCCGGGCCCGACGGAAACGCCGCTTCTCGCTGCGGTACCCGAAGCGCACCTCGAGGCGTTCAAGAAGGCCATTCCGCTGCGGCGCTTCGCGCAGCCGTCCGAAGTGGCGGACGCGGTAGCATTCTTTGCCGGCGCGCAGTCCAATTACGTGACCGGTCAGGTGCTGAGCGTCAGCGGCGGCCTGACGATGGTGGGTTGAAACGGAGACGAAGCCATGCAACAGATCGAACTCGCCGGCTACGCGGCGCAGCATTTCCGGTACGCGGTCGACGGCAAGGTCGCGACGATCACGCTGAACCGGCCCGACAAGAAGAACCCGCTGACGTTCGAGTCGTATGCGGAACTCGGCGCGCTGTTTCGCAAGCTCGCGCACGCGAGCGACATCAACGCGGTCGTGTTCACCGGCGAGGGCGGGAACTTCTGCTCGGGCGGCGACGTGCACGAAATCATCGGTCCGCTGGTCGCGATGGACATGCCGGGCCTGTTGCGCTTCACGCGGATGACCGGCGAGCTCGTGAAAGCGATGCGCGAATGCCCGCAACCGATCGTTTCCGCCATCGACGGCGTGTGCACCGGCGCCGGCGCAATGATCGCGTGCGCGTCCGACCTTCGCTTTGCCACGGCGCGCAGCAAGCTCGCATTCCTGTTCGTGCGCGTCGGCCTGGCGGGTGCCGACATGGGTGCGTGCACGCTGCTGCCGCGGCTCATCGGGTTGTCGCGCGCCGCGGACCTGCTGTACACCGGTCGCGTCGTCGGGGGCGAGGAAGCCGAGCGCTTCGGCTTTTACAACCGCCTCGTCGCGCCGGAAGCGCTCGTCGACGAAGCGACGGCAATGGCGCGCAGCCTCGCCGAAGGCCCGACGTTCGGCCACGCGATGACGAAGACGATGCTCTGGCAGGAGTGGAGCGCGGGCCTCGGCGAATGCATCGAGGCCGAAGCGCAGGCGCAGGCGATCTGCATGCAGACGAACGACTTCGAGCGCGCATACCACGCGTTCGTCGCGAAATCGAAGCCGGTGTTCGAGGGCAACTGACGGAGCAGCATGGTCGATCGGAGCTTCCTCGAGTGGCCGTTCTTCGACGATGCACATCGGACGCTGATCGCCGACGTCGACGCATGGGTTGCCGGCGCGCTGCCGCCGCTGCTGACGGAGGCGGACACCGCGGCCGACGCCGTCTATCGCACCGTCGGCGGCCTCGTGCGGGCGCTCGGCGAGGCCGGATTGCTGCGTCACTGCGTCCCCGCAGCCTACGGGGGGGCGCGTTCGGCGGTCGATGTGCGCAGTCTCTGCCTCGCGCGGGAAGCGCTCGCGCGCGCGAATGGCCTCGCCGACTTCGCGTTCGCGATGCAGGGGCTTGGCAGTGCACCGTTGTCGCTCTTCGGTAACGACGCCCAGAAACACGCATTCCTGCCGGGGGTCGCGCACGGTCGCAGCATCGCCGCGTTCGCGCTGTCCGAACCCGATGCGGGTTCCGACGTCGCCGCGATTGCGACGACCGCGGTGCGCGATGGCGCCGGTGAGCGGGCCGGCTGGCGGCTCGACGGCGTGAAGACGTGGATCTCCAACGGCGGGCTCGCGGATTTCTACGTCGTGTTCGCGCGCACGTCCGCGGCGGAGGACAAGCCTTCGCGCGGCCTGTCGGCGTTCATCGTCGACGCGACCGCGCCGGGGCTCGACGCGTCGGAGCGCATCGACGTCAGCGCGCCGCACCCGCTCGGCACGCTGAAGCTCTCGAATTGCCGCGTGGCCGCCGACCGCCTGCTCGGTGCGACCGGCGACGGCTTTCGCATCGCGATGGGTACGCTCGATCTGTTTCGCACGACGGTCGGCGCCGCCGCACTCGGCTTTGCGCGACGCGCCGCGGACGAGGCAACGGCGCGCGCGACGTCCCGCCGGATGTTCGGTCGCGCGCTCGCGGAATTTCAGCTGACGCAGGCGAAACTCGGTGACATGGCGGTCGCGATCGACGCGTCGGCGCTGCTCGTCTACCGCGCGGCGTGGACGCGCGACACGCAGGCGCGACGCGTGACGCGGGAAGCATCGATGGCGAAACTGTTTGCGACCGAGGCGGCGCAGCAGGTGATCGACGCCGCCGTGCAGACGTTCGGCGGTCTCGGCGTCGTGCGCGGCGTGACGGTCGAGCGGCTGTACCGCGAAATCCGCGCACTGCGCATCTATGAAGGCGCATCCGAAGTGTTGAAGCTGATCATCGGCGCCGCGGATCTCGCGTCGTTTGCAGCACGGAAAGGCGAAGCGGCATGACAGGCGAAACGATCGCACGGCGCTGGACGGAGGCCGACGGCATCCACATCGACGTGCGCGGCCTGCCGCCCCCGCAGCCGATGCTGTCGATCCTGTCGCTGATCGAATCGATTCGCGAACCGACGGCTGTCGTCGTGCACCTCGAACGCGACCCGCAGTTCCTCTATCCGGAGCTCGCCGAGCGAGGCTGGACCGCGGCGCGCATCGATGCACCCGCCGGCGAAGTGCGCCTGCGCCTCCAACGCGTGACGTGAGCGGCGAACCCGCGCGCGTCGGCAGCTTCGCGCCGCGCGATGTCCCTGGCCCCGCAGGTCGCGATCCCGATGCGCGCCCGCGCAAAGCGCGCCGCGCCCCCGCGGCGTTTCTCGGCGGCGCGATTGGTCGCCTGCTGCCGCCGTCGATCCCGTTTCGGTACTTCGGTGCCGCGACGCTGTTCCACGTGCTCGCGTGGCTTGCGCTCCTTGCCGGCGCGGAGGGCGCGACGCGCTTTCGTGGCGGGCTCGGCTGGACGGCCGCGGCGCTGCATCTCGTCACGCTCGGCGTGCTCGTCATGACGGCGATCGGCGCCAGTCTGCAGTTGTTGCCGGTGGCGACACGGCAGTCGGTTCGACACACGTACGGACCCGTGCTCGTCTTCTGGCTGTACGTGCCGGGCGTGGCGATCGTCGCCGTCGGCATGGGTCTCGCGTGGCCCTCGGTGCTGGCCGCAGGTGCGCTGCTGATCGCAACCGGCCTTGCCGCCTACGCCGTCGTGCTCGCCCGCAACCTGTTCGGCGCGCGGGGCATGCCGGGCGTCGTCGCCCACGTCTGGGTCGCGTGGCTGTCGCTCGCGGTCGTGCTCATCGCCGCACTGTCGCTTGCGGGCGCGTACGTCGGCCGCTCGGCGCTGCCGCGCGAGGTTGCGCTCGCGCTGCACGTGCCGTTCGCGGCGTTCGGCTTCATGGGCATGCTCGCGCTCGGCCTGTCGTACATCGTCGTGCCGATGTTCGCGCTGGCGCGCATGCCCGACGAGCGGGCGATGCGGGTTTCCTGCGCACTCGCGGCGATCGCGTTGCTCGCCACCGCGGTGGCCGCGTTCGGCGTCGCGCCGGTCTCGCTGCGCATTGCGGCGATCGCCGCCGGCGCCTGCAGCGTCGCGCTGCACCTGCGCTTGATGTCGATCGCGCTGCGGACGGGCATGCGCCGCGAACTCGGCCCGTCGTTCGCGCTCGTCCGGATCGCGTGGGGCATGTTGGCAGCGAGCCTTCTCGTCGCCCTTGGCGTCGTACTCGATGCGCCGTTCGAAGGCATGCCGGCGCTGTTCGGCGTCGCGCTGATCGCCGGATGGCTGCTGACGTTCGTGCTCGGAATACTGCAGCGCATCGTTCCGTTCCTCGCATCGATGCACGCCGCACGCGGGACGGCGCGGCCGCCGACACCGTCGTCGCTGACGTCGGCCGGGGCGCTGCGCGTGCACTTCATCGCGCATCTCGCGGCACTCGCGCTCCTCGTCCTCGCGATCGTTGCGAACAGCGCGTGGATCGTGCGGCTCGCAGCGATCGGCGGCACCGTCGGCGCGGTCGCGTTCCTCGTGTTCTTCAGCGCCGCCGTCCGGCGCATGGCGGCTTCGCGCAAGAACGCGAAGGAAGCGGTGGCGCCGGCTTGACGTCGATCAATGGCACCGTGCGCCGCCGGTGCTACCGTCGTTTCATCAGCGATCGACCCGGCGGCGCGTCAGCCTTGCCGCGCGAATGCCATGAGCTATGAACGACAGGTGAGCCGAACGCTCGACGACGAGCATCGCGTCAATCTCGAGTTGCTCGGCCGCGTCGAGCAGGCGTTGGCTCGTGCGCCGCGTTCGGGCGCCCCCGGTCAGGAGGTCGTCAAGATCATCGACCTGCTGCGCCGGCAGGTCGAGCAGGACGTCGGCCGCCACTTCGACTTCGAGGAGCGCGAACTGTTCCCGAGGATGAGCGAAGCAGGCGACGGCGACATGGCGACGCTGCTCGTCGAGGAGCATGAATCGATCCGCGCCGTCGCGCGTGAAATCCTGCCGCTCGCCCAGGCCGCAGCGGCCGGAACGCTCGACGATGCCGGATGGAATGCGCTGAAGCGCGGCGCGCTCGAAATGGTCGAGCGGCAGGTTGCGCACATCCAGAAGGAAACGATGGCGCTGCTGCCGCTCCTCGAGGATCTGCTCGACGAGGAGGACGACCGCGAGCTGTCGTTCGCTTACGCGGCCACATGAAACCGGAGGCAGGCATGGACGTTGTCGCGGTACGGCACACGGAAGTCCGAAAGCTCGCACGAAACGACCTCGATGCCGTCGTCGACATCGACGCGGTCGCGGAAGGCCGACCGCGCCGCGCCTATTTCGAGCGCCGCCTCGCCGCGGCGCTCCGCGAGCCTGCGCTGCACGTGCAATACGCGGCGATCGAGGAGGGCGCCGTCGTCGGCTACATCCTGGCGCGCATCCTGGAAGGCGAGTTCGGACGGGTCGCGCCGGCGCTCTCGATCGACGCGATCGGCGCGCGCTTCGATGCGAAGGGCGCGGGCATCGGCCGGCGACTGCTGACGGCGTTGCGCGGCGATGCGAAAGGGCGCGGCATCGGCGAACTGCGGACGCAGGCGGCATGGAACAACCATCCGATGGTGCGCTGGCTGGACGACAACGGCTTCACCGTGTCCGCGAACCACATCGTCGACTGCTCGGTCGCCGGTGGCGAGTACGTGCCATCGCGCGACGACGCGCAAGCGGGATGGACTGCGTCGCGCGAAATCGACTACGGCGACGTCCGCGCCAACGATTTCGAGCGCCTCGCGCGCGACGACGTCGAGATAAGCGCAATGGAGCCGGGCGATCTGCCGGACGTCGTGCGCATCGATTTCGCGATCACGGGCAGCGATCACCGCGATTACCTGCGCCGCAAGCTCGCCGAGGCGATGCTCGACTCGGCGATCCGCGTGTCGTTGACCGCGCGCCTCGACGACCTGATCGTCGGCTTCCTGACGGCGCGCGTCGACCCGGGCGACTTCGGACGAACCGAGCCCGTCGCCGTGCTCGACACGATCGGCGTGCATCCGGAGTTTCGTCACCGCCGCGTCGGCCACGCCTTGCTGTCGCAGCTTTTCGTCAACATGGGCGCGCTCCGCGTCGAGCGCGTCGAAACGATCGTCGCGCCGCACGATCTCGCGTTGCTCGGCTTCCTGTACGCCACCGGGTTCGCGCCGTCGCAGCGGATTCCGTTTGCGCGCGGCGTCGCCTGAAGCGCCGCATGCCTGACGACGTGCCGCACGCGACATCGCGTAACATGCCGTCGATGAACGTGCCGGACGACGCCGCCGTGCTCGAAGCGCTGCGCGGGGTCGACGATCCCGAAGCGGGAATGAACATCGTCGATCTCGGCCTCGTCTACGGCGTCGAAGTCGCCGGCGGCGCGATCCACGTCGATCTCACGATGACGACGCAGGCCTGCCCGATGACCGACATGATCGTCGACGAAGTGCGGCAGGCCATCGCCAACATCTCGCCGGTCGGCACGACGATCGACGTCCGCCTCGTCTGGGATCCGCCCTGGACGCCCGACAAGATGACCGGCATCGCGAAGGAACACTTCGGCTGGTCGTTCTGACGTGACGCCGCGAACGCGGAGCGGTTGATCGCATGGCGGGCAACCTGCGCCCGCGCGAGCGCGCGCCGCTTCTCGCGCTGGGCTTCGTCGGCCTGCTGTTCGGGGTGGCCGCGGGTCTCGCCCGCATGGGTTACCGGATGCCCGATGTCGCGTCGACGCTGTCGGCGTGGCATGGACCGCTGATGGTGGGCGGCTTTTTCGGTGTCGTCATTGCGCTCGAGCGCGCGGTTGCGATCGGCCGCTACTGGGCGTACGCAGCGCCGCTTGCCGGCGGATTCGCGACGATCGCGCTCGTGGCCGCTGCGCCCGCCGTCGGCGCCTGGCTGCTGGCCGCGGCGAGCGCAGTCCTCGTCGTCGCGTCGATCGACGTCGTGCGCAGGCAGCCCGCGCTGTTCACGCTGACGCTCGCCCTCGGCGCGGCGTGCTGGCTCGCAGGCAATGTCATGTGGGCGCTCGGCGCTCCCGTGTTCGACGTCGTCGCGTGGTGGCTCGCCTTCCTGATCCTCACGATCGCCGGCGAGCGACTCGAGCTGTCCCGTTTCCTGCCGCCATCGCCGCTTGCGCGCCGCGTGTTCATCGCGATCGTCGCCACGATCATTGTCGGGCTTGCCGCGGGACGCACGTCAGCGGGCACGATGCTGTTCGCCGCCGGCTTGCTGGCGCTCGCAGGTTGGCTGTCGAAACAGGACATCGCACGCCGCACGGTGCGCAAG
>DASSEA010000389.1:0-3919 GCA_035696805.1 Casimicrobiaceae bacterium | reverse complement strand
CAACGCAGGATGTGCGCAGCAGCCACGGCCGCGTGCGTCGCGCTCGCGACTTCGATCGCGTCCGCCGACGGCGGCAAGTCGACGTTCACGACGAACCTCACCGGCTACCAGGAAACGCCGGTGACGATCAACTCGCCGGGCAGCGGCGAGTTCGCGGCGAAGATCAGCAAGGACGGAAGCGAGATCCAGTACGTGCTGTCGTACCGCGGTCTGACGACCCACGTCCTTCAGTCTCACATCCACTTCGGCCGCCCGGCACTCACCGGAGGCATCGTGCTGTTCCTCTGCACCAACCTCACGCCGCCGGCCAACGTGCCCGCGCCGCCGGCCTGCCCGGACGCGCCGGCCGACGGATCCACGGTAACGGTGAACGGCACGCTCACTGCCGCGAACCTCATCGTGCCCAATGTCGCGAACGTTGCGCTTCCGACGCAAGGCATCGATCCCGGCGCACCCGGCTTTGCCGAAATCGTCGCGGCCATTCGCAATGGCGCCGCCTACGCGAACGTGCATACGCAGAAGGTTGCGAGCGGCGAGATCCGCGGCGCACTCGGCAAGCCGCACGACGACGCTGACGAAGACGACGACGATTGACGCTCCGCGGGGCCGGAACGCACCCCATGCGGTTCCGGCCCTACTTCAGCATCGGGAGCTTCAGCCCGTTCGCCTTCGCGACGTCGATCGCTTTCTCGTAACCGGCATCGGCGTGACGCATCACGCCCGATGCCGGGTCGTTCCACAGCACGCGCTCGATGCGCTTAGCCGCCGCGGGCGTGCCGTCGCAGACGATGACCACGCCCGCGTGCTGCGAATAGCCGATGCCGACGCCGCCGCCGTGATGCAGCGACACCCACGTGGCGCCGCCGGCGGTATTCAACAGCGCATTCAGCAGCGGCCAGTCCGACACCGCGTCGGATCCATCGGCCATTGCCTCGGTTTCTCGATTCGGGCTCGCGACCGATCCGGTGTCGAGATGATCGCGGCCAATGACGATCGGCGCTTTCAGTTCGCCGCGCGCGACCATGTCGTTGAACGCAAGGCCCGCGCGATGCCGCTCGCCAAGGCCCAGCCAGCAGATGCGTGCCGGCAAGCCCTGGAACGCGATGCGTTCGCCCGCGAGGTCGAGCCAGCGCAAAAGTGATGCGTTGGCGGGAAAGAGCTCGCGTACCTTGCGATCGGTCTTCGCGATATCCTGCGGATCGCCCGACAGTGCGACCCAGCGAAACGGTCCCTTGCCCTCGCAGAACAGGGGTCGGATGTACGCCGGGACGAACCCGGGAAAATCGAACGCGTTCGCGACGCCTTCGTCGTACGCGACCTGCCGGATGTTGTTGCCGTAATCGAACGTCGGTATGCCGCGTGCGTGGAACGCGAGCATCGCTTCGACGTGCCCCCGGATCGACCGTCGCGCAGCCGCGACGAGGCCGGCATGCGCATCGTCATCGCGTTGTGCCTCGTGCCATCGCTCGACGTTCCAGCCCGCCGGCAGGTAGCCGTGAACGAGATCGTGCGCCGACGTCTGGTCGGTCACCATGTGCGGCGCCGGACCGCCCTCGGCCATGCGGCGCGCGAGCTCGGGCACCAGCTCGGCCGCGTTGCCGCGCACGGCGACCGACACCGGACGGCGCGCGGAACACGCTTCGTCGAGGATGTCGAGCGCGTCATCGAGATCGCGCGCCTGCCGGTCGAGATAGCGTGTCGCAAGACGCATGTCGATGCGGGTTTGCTGACATTCGATCGCGAGCATCGATGCGCCCGCCATCGTCGCGGCGAGCGGTTGCGCGCCGCCCATGCCGCCCAAGCCCGCGGTGAGAATCCATTTGTCGGCGAGGTCGCCGCCGTGATGCTGGCGCCCCGCTTCGGCGAACGTCTCGTACGTGCCCTGCACGATCCCCTGGCTGCCGATGTAGATCCACGAACCCGCGGTCATCTGGCCGAACATCATCAGGCCCTGGCGATCGAGCGCGTTGAACGTCTCCATCGTGGCCCAGTGCGGCACGATGTTCGAGTTTGCGATCAGCACCCGCGGGGCGTCCGCATGCGTGCGAAACACACCGACCGGCTTGCCCGACTGGATCAGCAGCGATTCGTCGTCGGCCAGTTCCTTGAGCGCGGCGACGATGGCGTCGAAGCATTCCCAGTTGCGGGCCGCGCGACCGATGCCGCCGTAGACGACGAGCTCCGCCGGATTCTCGGCAACCTCGGGATCGAGGTTGTTCATCAGCATCCGCAGCGGCGCTTCGGTGAGCCATGATTTCGCCGTCAAGGTCGTCCCGCGCGGCGCGCGAATCACTTCGTCGCGATGGCGAGTCCAGCTGGTGCGTACGCGTTGCAGCATTGGTCCGTATCCCCGTGGCATTGCGTTACCATCGACCACGCGCGAAAGCGAAGGCGAATCCCGTGTCCGAATCCTCCGCTGCCCCGCTTTCGCTCGTCTACCTGAACGCGCCCGACGTCGCGGCGCTGCAACTCACGGACGACGACATTCTCGACACCGTCGAACGTGGCTTGCGCGCGCAGGGCGAAGGCCGCACCGTCATCGAACCGCGCGTGCATCTCGTCCCGGGCAGCGCCGCGGACGGCACGCCGATCCACGGCCACTTCAACGTACTGCGCGGCCACGTCGCGCCCCTCGACCTCGCAGGCGTGAAGGTCGTGGGCGATTACGTCGACAACTATACGCTCGACCTGCCGTCTGAAATGGGCCTGCTTGCGCTGTTCGATCCACGCACGGGACGCCCGCTCGCCGTCATCGACGCCGCCGGGTTGACCGACATGCGCACCGGTGCCGTGACCGCCCTCGGGGCCCGGTATCTCGCGCGCCCCGGCAGCCGCATCCTCGCGCACATCGGCGCACGCGGCACGGCGTACTGGAACGTGCGCCTCCTCGACCGCTTGTTCGACTTCGTGGAAATTCGCGTTCACTCGCGGCGCCGCGAATCGCGGGAAGCGTTCGCGGGACGCCTCGGCGCGGATCTCGGCAAGCGCGTCGTGGTGACAACGGATTGGGAAAGCTGCGTGCGCGACGCGGACATCGTCGTCGAGGCGTCGCGCCTGTCGGAGCCTCAGCCGATGCTGCGCACGGCGTGGATCAAGCGCTCTGCGCTGGTCGTTCCGTATGGCACGATGAGCGCCGTCGAACTGTCGCTCACCGACATCATGGACAAGGTCATCGTCGACGACTGGGGTCAGTGTCGTAACGGGCGGTTCGGTGCGCTGCGTGCGCACGTCGACGCGGGCAAGCTGAGCGAGGCAACGCTGCACGCCGAACTCGGCGAAATCGTCGCGGGTCGCAAGCCCGGCCGCGAACGCGACGACGAGACGATCCTGTTCTGGCACCGCGGATTGTCGCTGTCCGACATCGCGCTCGGCGCTGCGATGCTCGACAAGGCAGCGCGTCTTGGCATCGGCCAGACACTGCGCTACCGCTGATCGTCGATGGAGCCCCATGCGCAGTGGGTCGCCAACGCGCGCATGTATGCGGTGAACGCCGGGGTATCGGCGCTGTGGGAGCGCCTCTTCGCGTGGCTGGCGCGAGCGACTGGCATGCCCCTCACCGTCGTTGCCCACGCTGCCCCATTGCCGCTGCCGAGGCTTTGGATGCGGTCCGATCTCGGCTGCGCGTTCATGTGCGGGTATCCGTGGAGCACGTGGAACGACGGGCGCCACGAGCGGCCCGCGCTGGTCGCCGCGCCGGTTCCGTCTCCCGCACGCTATGACGCCATGCCGGTCTACTGCACGGACGTCGTCGTGCGTGACGACGCACCGTTTGCATCGCTCGACGACCTGCGCGGCGCGCGCTTTGGTTATACGGAGTTACATTCACAAAGCGGGTACCAGGCGCCGCGCGCAATGATCGCGGCGCGCGCGCTGCACAGCGGTGGTCGCTGGTTTGGCGGAATCGTCGGCCCGCTCCAGA
>DASSEA010000388.1:0-7642 GCA_035696805.1 Casimicrobiaceae bacterium | reverse complement strand
CGCCGAAGCCGACGCCATCTTCGAACTGCGCGCCGTCCTCGACGAGTTCGCCGGGCGGCGCGCGGCGCAGAACGCCACGTCCGCGCAGGCCGCCGAACTCTGCGCGCTCATCGACCGCATGGAAAAGGCGGTCGGCCGCGGTGATGTGGATGGCTATCACAGCGCCAACGTCGCGTTCCACGACCGCATCGTCGAACTCGCTGGCAATCCGAAGCTTACGGTCCTCTATCGCCGCCTCGTCAACGAACTGCATCTGCATCGGCGTGCCGCACTCGGCCAGGCCGGCATCCTGCCCGTATCGATGCGCGAGCATCGCGCGATCGTCGACCACATCGCCGCGCGCCAGCCCGCCGCGGCCGGGCGCGCGCTGTACGAACACGCGATGGCGAGCCGTGACCGCGTTCACCGCAGTCGCGCCGATTCGCCCGCGCCGCCACGCGTGCGCAGGGCGCGATGAACGAAATCGTCGTCAACGGCCGCAGCTACCGCTGGCCGCAGCAACCGCTCGTCGTCGTCTGCGTCGACGGTTGCGAACCCGATTACGTGAACCAGGCGATCGCCGCGGGCTGCGCGCCGTGGATGGCCGCGCTCGATGGCCGCGGCACGTGCGTGACGGCCGATTGCGTCGTGCCGTCGTTCACCAATCCGAACAACCTGTCGATCGTCACCGGCGTGCCGCCTTCGGTGCATGGCATCTGCGGCAACTATTTTTTCGACGCGGACGCGCAGGCGGAAGTGATGATGAACGACCCCCGGTACCTTTGCGCCGGCACGATCCTCGCGGCGTTCGCCGACGCCGGCGCGAAGGTCGTCGTCGCTACGGCGAAGGACAAGTTGCGCGGGCTGCTCGGGCACAAGCTGGCAGGCATCTGCTTCTCCGCCGAGCGTGCCGACCAGGTGACGCCTGAAGCCAACGGCATCGCCGACGTGCTGTCGCTCGCGGGCATGCCCTTGCCGTCGGTGTATAGCGCCGAATTGTCCGAGTTCGTCTTCGCGGCCGGCTGCGCGCTGCTCGAGCGCGAGCGGCCCGACATCATGTACCTGTCGACGACCGACTACGTCCAGCACAAGCACGCGCCGGGGACCCCGCAGGCGAACGCGTTCACCGGCATGCTCGACCGTTACCTCGCGCGGGTTGATGCGACGGGCGCGACCGTTGTGTTGACCGCCGACCACGGGATGAATGCCAAGACCGACGCGTTCGGACGCCCGAACATCGTTTTCCTCCAGGACGAGCTCGATTCTGCGTTCGGACGAGGAACCACCCGCGTCATCCTCCCGATCACCGATCCCTACGTCGTCCACCACGGCGCGCTCGGGTCGTATGCGACCGTATACGTCAACGCAGGACCCTCGATCGAAGGCGTACGCGAGCGCATCGCTGGCCTGCCGGGCATCGATCTCGTGCTGTCTCGCGGTGTCGCATGCACGCGTTTCGAGCTTCCCGAGAACCGCGTGGGGGATCTCGTGGTCGTATCGGAGAGGCTCACCGTCATCGGCAGCAGTCGTTCCCGCCACGATCTGACGGGGCTCGACGCCCCGCTCCGCTCGCATGGCGGCCTTTCGGAGCAACGCGTACCCCTGATCGCCAACCGGCCTGCGCCCGCGCTGCCGTCGAGGCGCTGGCGCAACTTCGACGCTTTCGAACTCGGACTCAATCATCTGACCTGACGCTGGACGTCGATGCTCACCGCGGCCACCTCACCACCCCCACAGGTACAGCCTGCGCCCCGCGCCGAGGCGATGCGCATTGCGGGCGAACGCGTCCATGCGCCGCGCACGCTCGACGTCTTGAATCCCTACACGAACGCCGTGGTGGGGACCGTGCCCCGCGCGTCCGTCGACGACGTTCGCCGCGCGTTTGCCGTCGCACGCGCATACAAGCCACGCCTCACGCGCTTCGAACGCTACGAAATCTGCCGCCGCGCAAGCGACCTCATCCGCAGCCGCGCCACGGAACTGTCCGCGCTCATCACGGCCGAGTGCGGCATCTGTGTCAAGGATTCGCTCTACGAGGTCGGCCGTGCCTGCGACGTGTTCACGTTTGCCGGCAATGCAGCGCTGCAGGACGACGGGCAGGTGTTCTCATGCGACCTGACGCCGCACGGCAAGTCGCGCAAGGTCTACACGCTGCGCGAGCCGCTGCTCGGCGTCATTTCCGCGATCACCCCGTTCAATCATCCGCTGAATCAGGTCGCGCACAAGATCGCGCCGTCGATCGCGACCAACAACCGGATGGTGCTGAAGCCCACCGAAAAGACGCCGCTGTCCGCGCTCGTCCTCGCCGACATCCTGTACGAAGCCGGCCTGCCGCCGCCGATGCTGTCGATCGTGACCGGCGACCCGCGCGAAATCGCCGACGAGATGCTCGTCAATCCCGATGTCGATCTCGTCACGTTCACCGGCGGAGTCGCGGTCGGCAAGTACATCGCCGGCAAGGCCGTGTACAAGCGGCAGGTGCTCGAGCTTGGCGGCAACGACCCGATCATCGTCATGGAGGATGCCGACCTCGACGAGGCCGCAACGCTCGCGGCGGTGGGCTCGTACAAGAATTCCGGGCAGCGGTGCACGGCGGTGAAGCGGATGCTCGTGCACGAGCGCGTCGCCGACGCGTTCGTCGAGCGGCTGCTCGCGCGGACGCGCGCGTGGACGTACGGCAATCCGGCCGATCCTAAGGTCGACATGGGTACGGTGATCGACGAAGCCGCCGCCGTGTCGTTCCAGTCGAAAGTGCGTGCAGCCATCGACCAGGGTGCGTCCCTGCTCGCCGGCAATCAGCGTGACGGGGCGCTTTATTCACCGACGGTACTGGACCACGTGACGCCCGACATGGACGTCGTGCGCACCGAGACGTTCGGCCCGGTGTCGCCGGTCATTCGCATCAAGGACATCGATGACGCCATCCGCGTGTCGAACGGCACCGCGTACGGCCTGTCGTCGTCGGTGTGCACCAACCGGCTCGACTACATCACGCGCTTCGTCACCGAGTTGCAGGTCGGCACCGTCAATGTGCGCGAAGTGCCCGGCTATCGCCTCGAATTGACGCCGTTCGGCGGCATCAAGGATTCCGGGCTTGGCTACAAGGAAGGCGTGCAGGAGGCGATGAAGAGCTTCACCAACGTCAAGACGTATTCGCTGCCCTGGTAGGCCCTTGCAGACACTCCTGAACCTGCTGGCCGGCGTATCGCTCCTCGTCTGGGGCACGCACATCGTGCGCACGAGCATCCTGCGCATGTACGGCGGCGATCTGCGCCGCGTGCTGCGCCGAAGCGTATCGCACCGCGCGTCCGCGTTCTTCGCCGGGCTCGGCGTGACGGGATTGATCCAGAGCAGCACGGCGACGGCATTGATCGTCGCGTCGTTCGCGGGCCAGGGGATCATCGGCACGGCACCGGCCCTCGCGGTCATGCTCGGCGCGGACGTCGGCACCGCGCTCGTCACCGTGCTGCTGTCGTTCGACCTGTCGTGGCTCGCGCCGCTCCTGATCTTCTCGGGCATCGTGCTGTTCCTGTCGGCGCAGGCGGGTGCCGCCGGGCGCTTCGGCCAGATCCTGATCGGCCTCGGCCTCATCATGTTCGCGCTGCAATGGATTTCCGTCGCGGCGCAGCCGGTCGTCAAGGCGGCCGGCGTGCAGGTGATCTTCGCCTCGCTGACCGGCGACGTCCTCCTCGACATGCTGGTCGCGGCGCTTTTCACCGTGCTTTGCTATTCGAGCCTCGCCGTCGTCCTGCTCGTCGCGACGCTCGCTTCGCTGCACGTCATCGCATTGCCGGTCGCGCTCGGACTCGTGCTGGGAGCGAATCTCGGCAGCGGCCTGCTCGGCATGCTGTCGACGCTGCGCGCCACGCCCGAGGCGCGCCGCGTGACGCTCGGCAACTTCATCTTCAAGGTGATCGGCTGCGTGCTCGCGATTCCGCTCGTCGGCCATCTCGAAAGCTGGATCGCCGGGCTCGTGATCGACCCTGCGCGCGAAGTCGTGCTGTTCCACCTGCTGTTCAACATCGTGCTCGCGCTGTTGCTCGTGTTCTGGACGGAACGCATCGCACGCGTCGCGGAACGCATGCTGCCCGCGCGTCCGGCTTCCGAGGATCCCGCCAAGCCGCGGCACCTCGATCCGTCGGCGCTCGATACGCCTGGCCTCGCCATCGCGTGCGCCGCGCGCGAGGCGCTGCGCATCGGCGACGTGATCGAGCAGATGCTCGCGGGCATGCTCACCGTGCTGACGACCAACGACCGCACGCTGGCCGAGCGCCTGCGCCGGATGGACGACGTCGTCGACCAGCTCTACACGGCGGTGAAGCTGTACCTGACGCAGATTCCGCGCGAGGCGCTCGAGCAGCGCGAAGGCCGCCGCTGGGCCGACATCGTGTCGTTCGCGATCAACATGGAACAGGTCGGCGACATCATCGAACGCATCCTCACCGACGTCGAGGACAAGAAGATCGACAAGGGCCGCAATTTCTCGGGCGCAGGCATGGCCGAGATCTGCGACCTTCACGCGCGACTGATTGCAAACCTGCGCCTTGGACTGTCGGTGTTCCTGAACGGCGATCTCAAGCATGCGCAGGAACTGCTTGCGCAGAAAGTGCTGTTCCGCGACCTCGAGCGCGCCTATGCAAACTCGCACCTCGGCCGGCTCGCCGGCAACACGCTCGAGAGCATCGAAACGTCGTCGCTGCATCTCGACCTGATCTCGGACCTGCGGCGCATCAATTCGCACATCTGCTCGATCGCTTATCCGATCCTCGAGGAGGCCGGCGTGCTCGCGCACACGCGGCTCAAGACGCAGGAAGCTGCGCCGGCCACCGAAAGCGTCGCGAACGAGGGCGCGACGTGGCAAAAGCGCAAGCCCAAGACCGCCTGAGTTCATGCCGACGCACGAGCTGTCGCTCGGCATCACGCTGGCTGTGCTCGGTGCCGGGCTGCTGCACGCGAGCTGGAATGCGCTGCTGAAAAGCGCGCCAGGCGGCGATCCGATGCTCGATACCGCATCGGTCGTCGCGGGTTCGTCCGCGTGGGCATTGTTCGCGCTGCCGTTCGTTTCGCTGCCCGACCCGGCCGCATGGAAGTTCGTGGCCGCGTCGTCGACGATCCATTTCGCGTACTACATCACGCTCGCACACGCGTATCGAATGGGCGACCTGTCGTTCGCGTATCCGCTGATGCGCGGGACCGCGCCGCTGATCGTGACGGTCCTCGGCATCGCCCTGCTGAACGAACTGCCGACGGCGCACGTCGCGGCCGGCATCGTGCTGATCTGCGCCGGGATCGTGAGCATCGCGTTCATCCGGCGGGAACGCCATCCGCCGGCCGCCGCGGGATGGGCGTTCGCCAACGCGGCCGTCATTGCGCTTTACACGCTGACCGACGGCGCCGGTGCGCGGGCGTCGGGCAATGCATGGTCGTACGTCACGTGGCTCATCTTTCTCGAAGGGCTCCCCTTCCTCGCCTGGATCGTCTGGCGGCGCGGCCGCCCGGCACTCGGGTACCTCCGGCGCGGCTGGCGCCGCGGCCTGCTCGGCGGCGCGTGCAGCCTCGCGGCGTACGGCATCGTGCTCTACGCGATGACGCGTGCGCCGGTCGCCGCAGTCGCGGCCCTGCGTGAAACGTCCGTGCTGTTTGCCGCGCTGATCGGCGCCGTGTGGCTGAAGGAAGGCTTCGGCCCGATGCGCCTCGCGGGCGCGGCGAGCGTCGTCGCCGGCGTGGCGGCGCTGAAGCTGTGACGGCACTCGCGCCGCCATCGAGCGCGCGTGTCGTCGTCGTAGGCGGCGGCATCGCCGGCGTTTCGACGGCGTATCACCTGACGAAACTCGGGATCACCGACGTCGTGCTGCTCGAGCAGGGCCGCCTCACGTGCGGCACGACGTGGCATGCGGCTGGACTCGTCGGGCAGACCCGCGCCACGCGCAACGCGACGCGCATGAGTCGCTACGGGATCGAGCTCTATGCGTCGCTCGAGCAGGAAACGGGGCTCGCCACCGGATGGAAGCAATGCGGCAGCATCAATGTCGCGAAGACGCGCGAACGCCTGCAGCTGATGCGGCGGCAGATGGCACGCGCGCAAAGCTTCGGCGTCGAATTCGAGTGGCTGTCCACCGCGGACGTGGCCGCGCGCGTTCCGCTGCTCCGCACGGACGACCTCGCGGGCGGAGTATGGATCCCGGGGGACGGCAAGGCGAACCCGACCGATCTCGCGCAATCGCTCGCCCGCGGCGCGCGCAACCGGGGCGCCCGTATTTTTGAAGACACGCGCGTGACCGCGGTGCGCGCGCGCAATCGGCACGTCGCCGGCATCGCGTGGCAGAGCGGCGACGAACACGGTGAAATCGCATGCGAATCCCTCGTCAACTGTACCGGGCAATGGGCGCGCGAGTCCGGCGCGATGGCGGGCGTTTGCGTGCCGCTGCAATCGGCCGAGCATTTCTACATCGTCACCGAGCCGATCCCGGGCGTCACGCCGTCGCTGCCGGTGATCCGCGATCCCGACGGGTTCATCTATTTCAAGGAGGAAGTGGGCGGCGTCGTGATGGGCGGTTTCGAGCCCGTCGCAAAGCCCTGGGACGTGGAACGCATCCCGGATCGCTTCGAATTCCAGTTGCTGCCGGAGGACTGGGACCAGTTCGAAGTACTGATGCAAAACGCGCTGCACCGGATGCCCGCGCTCGAAACGGCGCAGGTCAAGTTGCTGCTGAACGGTCCCGAAAGCTTCACGCTCGACGGAAATTTTCTGCTGGGCGAAGCGCCCGAGATGACCGGGTACTTCGTCTGTGCAGGTTTCAACTCCGCTGGCATCGCGAACTCGGGCGGCGCTGGTCGGCTGATTGCGGAATGGCTCGTCGGCGGCGAACCGCCGTTCGATGTCTGGGACGTCGACATTCGCCGCTTTGCACCCTTCCATGTCAACCGGCGTCATCTGGCCGATCGAACCGTCGAGACGCTCGGCCTGCATTACGCCATGCGCTGGCCACGCGAAGAGCTCGTGACCGTGCGGCCGCTTCGCCGGTCCCCACTCTACGACCGGCTGGCGGCGAAACGCGCGGTGTTCGGGACCAAACTCAACTGGGAGCGCGCGAATTATTTCCTGCCCGAAGGTGCGCGAGAACCGCCACCGACGCTGGACACCCCCGGTTGGCTGCCGTACGTCCTCGACGAGCAGCGCGCATGTCGGGAGGACGTCGTCGTATTCGATCAGACGTCGTTCGCGAAATTCGTGCTGAAAGGCCGCGACGCACTCCAGGTGCTGGAACGCCTGTGCGCCAATCGCATCGACGTCGCCGTCGGCCGGATCGTCTATACGGCGCTCTTGAATGCACGCGGCGGCTTCGAGAGCGACCTCACGATCACGCGCGTGGCACCCACCGAATTCTTCATCCTGACCGGCTCTGCGCAGGCGACGCGCGACTTTGCGTGGATCGAGCGCCACATCGGCGCCGACGAGCTTGCGGCACTCGTCGACGTGACCGGCGCGTATTCCGTGCTGTCGCTGATGGGGCCGCGCGCGGAGCCGTTGCTTCGCACGCTGTCGCGCGACGAGTTCTCGAGCGCGGCGTTGCCGTTCGCGACGACGCGGCTCGTCGATGTCGGTTATGCGCGCGTGCGCGCAGCACGCATGAGCTACGTCGGCGGACCCGGCTACGAGCTG
>DASSEA010000387.1:0-6008 GCA_035696805.1 Casimicrobiaceae bacterium | reverse complement strand
CGCGCTCGACTACGCGAAATGCACGCGGCTCGCCATCGCGGCGGCCGACGGCTGTCCGCCCGCTGGATTGGCGTCGGCCGCGGGGCTTCTGCAGGCCGCGGGTATCGCCGTCTCGAACGTCGACGACGTCGCGGGCCTTGTCGTGTTGCGCATCGTCGCGACACTCGCCAATGAAGCGGCGGATGCCGTCACGCACCACATCGCGTCGGCGGCCGACGTGGACGTCGCGATGCAGAAGGGCGTCAACTATCCGCGCGGGCCGCTCGCCTGGGCCGACGACGTCGGGGTGGCGCGCATTCGCGACGTGCTGCATCATCTGGCGGTCCACTATGGCGAAGACCGCTATCGACTGTCGCCGCTGATAGCCCGCCGTCACGCGACGGGGGAACGCCTGTCCGCACCTGCAGCAACGGAACCGCGATGAGCGGCCGCCCGGAATCACGCGCGCCGGGTGCCGCACCCTCGCGTCCAACGCCCGACGCGCAGGCGCTCGCCGAACGCGTCGCGCGCGCGATGTTCGACAGCGACGGCGCATCGCGCGGCCTCGGCATGCGGATCGCGAGCGTCGGCCCCGGGCACGCCGAGATGACGATGACCGTGCGCGACGACATGCTGAACGGCCATGCAATCTGTCACGGCGGTTTCATCTTCCTGCTCGCCGACAGCACGTTCGCGTTCGCGTGCAACAGCTACAACCGCAACACCGTCGCGCAGGGCTGCACGATCGACTACCTCGCACCGGCGCATCGGGGCGACGTGCTGCATGCGCGCGGCGCCGAGCGCAGTCGAACCGGCCGCACCGGTGTTTACGACATCGAGGTTTCCAACCAGCATGGCAAGACGATCGCGCTTTTTCGCGGCAAGAGCTACCGGATCGACGGTCACGTGATCGACGAGCCGCCCGCCGACTGAGGAGGCCCAGAGTGCCCGCCAAGACACCGCGGCCCGCGGAGCTCGAACCGATCGAAACGGCGAGCCGCGACGCACTGATGGCATTGCAGCTCGAGCGGCTGCGCTGGTCGCTCCAGCATGCCTACGCTAACGTCGCACATTATCGGCAGGCGTTCGATCGCGCCGGCGTGCACGCGGACGACTTGCGCTCGCTCGACGATCTCGCGCGCTTTCCGTTCACCGTCAAGGGCGATCTGCGGGAGCACTATCCGTTCGGCATGTTCGCCGTGCCGCGCGAGCAGGTCGTACGCATCCATGCGTCGTCGGGCACGACCGGCAAGCCCACCGTGGTCGGCTATACGCGCAACGACATCGACACGTGGGCGGCGGTGATGGCGCGTTCGATCCGCGCCGCGGGCGGCCGCGCCGGCGACATCGTGCACGTCGCCTACGGCTACGGGCTGTTCACCGGCGGTCTGGGCGCGCATTACGGTGCCGAGCGACTCGGCTGCACCGTCGTCCCGATGTCGGGCGGACAGACGGAGAAGCAGGTGCAGCTGATCCAGGACTTCCGGCCCGACATCATCATGGTCACGCCGTCGTACATGCTCGCGATCGCGGAGGAGATGCAGCGGCAGGGCATCGACCCGCGCACGACGTCGC
The DNA here is from genome assembly GCA_035696805.1 of Casimicrobiaceae bacterium. Taxonomy (GTDB): domain Bacteria; phylum Pseudomonadota; class Gammaproteobacteria; order Burkholderiales; family Casimicrobiaceae; genus VBCG01. Next base: position 4,454 of record DASSEA010000387.1, on the reverse strand, counting down.
TCGCGATCGGCATCTTCGGCGCGGAACCGTGGACGCCGACGATGCGCACGTCGATCGAGTCGGTGATGGACATCGACGCGATCGACATCTACGGTCTGTCCGAGGTGATCGGGCCGGGCGTCGCGCAGGAGTGCATCGAGACCAAGGATGGCCTGACCGTCTGGGAGGATCACTTCTACCCGGAGATCATCGATCCGGACACCGGTGCCGTGCTGCCGGAGGGCGAGAAAGGCGAACTCGTCTTCACCTCGCTCACCAAGGAAGCGATGCCGATCATCCGCTACCGCACGCGCGATCTGACGCGGCTGCTGCCGGGTACTGCGCGCACGATGCGGCGCATCGAGAAGATCACCGGCCGTTCCGACGACATGATGATCATTCGCGGCGTCAACGTGTTTCCGACGCAGATCGAGGAGCTGATGCTGGGCGAGGCGCTGCTCGCACCGCACTACCAGGTCGAGATCACGCGGCCCCGCAACCTGGACGAGATGACGGTGCTGGTCGAGCGCACGCCGGCGGCCGGCGGGGCCGACGCGGACGCCGCCGGCGCGCGCCTCGCGCATCGGATCAAGAGCCTGATCGGCGTGACGGCCGCCGTGCGCGTGCTGGCGCCCGGCGGGATCGAGCGGTCGCTCGGCAAGGCTCGTCGCGTCGTGGACAAGCGCCCGCGTCAATAGCCGCGCTTCGCGGCGCAAGCCGCCGCCAACCGGATCGGGCCCCGCGACTACGCGGCGGCCGGCTTGCCGGCGCGGCGCGCAGCGCGTGCCTGCAGGATGTCGTCGACCCGCGCGGCCACGTCGGCGCGCGGCGCGTCGTCGATGAAATCCGCAACGCCGAGCGCGCTCAGATGGTCGGTCAGCGCGACGTTGTTGCGCACTTCCGGCGCCAGCGTCAACAGCACGGCGGGCGGATCGGCCTGCGGGCGCTCGTAGGCGAGCAGCACCCGATGGAGCTGCATCAGCGTGAGGCCGTCCTTCTGGGGCAGGTCGAGCTGCAGCACGAGCAGGTCGAACTGCAGCGACTCGAGCTTCGCGAGGGCGACGTCGCCGTCGGCCGCTTCGATGACGGCGACGTTCTCCGCCTCGATCAGCGTGCGCAGCACGTGCCTGACGTCGTCGCGCTGATGGGCGACCAGCACGCGCCACTTGGGTCCGGCAGGCAGCTGTACGACGTTCGAAGTCACGCGATTACCTCGTCTCCCGAGATGCCCGCCGTGGCCGGCGCGCACGCTCGTCGCATGCGTGCATCCGGTGCACGGGTAATCCGTATGACCGCTTCGGGCGCGATTATTTCGCGAACCCGCGCCCGTCGCAATGGGAAAAATAGCGGGCCGCGGTCGACGTCAGACGTACGGCGGCGGCAATTGCTCGGTGGTGAACGCGCGTCCAACGGCGGGCCGCGCCAGCACGCGCTGCAGGTACGGGCCGAGATGCGGCAGCGAGCGCGCCGGGCGTGCAAAGTTTCGCGTCCAGCGGCAGAGCATCAGCACGAACGGGTCGCAGGCGCTGTACGCCGCACCCAGAAACCAGGGCGCACCGTGCGCCGCGAGCTGCGCGTCGAGCTGGTCGAGCATCGGCGCCGCGCGCGCTTCCGCCTGCGCCTTGACCTGCGCCGCCGCGCCCGCGTCGCCCGCATTGACCAGCCGCTCGGGATAGAAGTAGTGCAGCAGCGTCACCTGTAGCGTGTTCGTGCACCAGACGAGCCACTTGTAGTAATGCGCACGCAGTCCGCTCCCGAGCGGAGGCGCCAGGCCGGCGTGCGGATGCGTATCGGCGAGGTGCAGGCAGATCGCGACCGTCTCGTAAAGCACGAGGTCGCCATCGACGAGCACGGGAATCTGGCCGTTCGGATTGAGCTTCAGGTAGGCGGGCGATCGGTGTGCGCCGCTCTCGCGGTCGACGCGCGCGAGAACGAACGGCGCACCGATCTCCTCGAGCAGCATGTGCGGCGTGAGACTCGCATTCCCGGGGTAGTAATGAAGGGAAATCACCGCAGCGAAACCTGGAACGCGCAGCCGGTCCTGGCCTTCACATCGTCGAGCGTCACGCCGGGGTTCAATTCGCGCAGCACCAGCCCCTCGGCGTTGGGCAGGACGTCGAACACGCAGAGGTCGGTGATGATCATGTTGACCACGCCCTTGCCGGTAATCGGGAGCGTGCACCGCTCGAGGATTTTCGGACTGCCATCGCGCGCTGCATGCTCCATCAGGACGATGACGCGTCGCACGCCGGACACGAGGTCCATGGCGCCGCCCGGTCCCTTGACCATCTTGCCGGGCACCATCCAATTGGCAAGGTCGCCGTTCTGCGCGACCTCGAGGCCGCCGAGAATCGACAGGTCGACATGGCCGCCGCGGATCATCGCGAACGAATCCGCGCTCGAGAAAAAGCTGCTGCCGGGGATCGTCGTGATCGTCTGCTTGCCGGCGTTGATCAGGTCCGGATCGACGCGGTCCTCGGTGGGAAACGGTCCGATGCCGAGCAGCCCGTTCTCCGATTGGAGCGTAACGTTGATTCCCGGCGGGATGAAGTTCGCGACCATCGTGGGCATGCCGATGCCGAGATTCACGTAATAGCCATCCCGCAGTTCCTGCGCTGCGCGGCGCGCCATCGCGTCGCGCACCGGCGAGTCCTTCTTCGACGCGCTCCCCGCCACCGTGCGGAATTCGATGCGCTTTTCGTAGCGCGCGCCCTGCACGATACGGTCGACGTAGATGCCCGGCGTATGGATGCAGTCGGCATCGAGCGCGCCCGCTTCGACGAGCGTTTCGACTTCGGCCACCGTCACGTTGCCGCACGTCGCAACCATCGGATTGAAGTTGCGCGCCGTTTCGCGATAGACGAGATTGCCCGCGTGATCGCCCTTCCACGCCTTGACGATCGAGAGATCGGCGCGAATGCCTTCCTCTAGCACGTATTGGCGGCCGTTGAACGTGCGCGTTTCCTTGCCATCGGCGAGCAGCGTCCCGGCTGCCGTGCGCGTGTAGAAGCCCGGAATGCCCGCGCCGCCGGCTCGCAACTTCTCGGCCAGCGTCCCCTGCGGCGTCAGTTGCAGCTCGAGTTCGCCTGCGAGCACCTGCCGCTCGAACTCCTTGTTCTCGCCAACGTACGAGGCGATGACTTTCCTGACCTGTCGCGATTTCAGCAACAGTCCCATCCCGAAATCGTCGACGCCCGCGTTGTTGCCGACGATCGTCAGTCCCTTGACGCCGCTGTCGACGATCGCCTGGATCAGGTTCTCGGGAATGCCGCAAAGGCCGAAGCCCCCGGCAGCGATCGTCATGTCGTCGTGCAGGAGCCCGGCGAGCGCCGCGGCAGGATTGTGGATGACCTTGTTCATCGATTGCCTTCCTGGGTGGAGGGTGAGTGCGGGTGCGACGCCGGCGGGCGGTCGTCGCAGGCGTCCCGCGCGCGTTGCAGCGCTTCGTGCAACACGTCGAGGTCGCCGATGTGGTTCGCGAGAAGCAGGATCAGCCGTGCGTTCAATGCCTGGCTCTGCGCGAGCGACAGCCCTCGATGCGCATCGATCAGCGCGGCGTAGAACTCGTCGGGCATGGCGATCCGCGGCTCGATGTCGAGCGAACCCATCTTCGTCACCCCGTGCACGTCGCGCGCGCGAGCGCGGCGCGCAACCGCGACGCATCGAACCCCCGCCAGCGCGCGCATACGTGCTGGTCCGGACGAAACAGATACGTCGTCCCGGGCGTCGCGTCGTAACGGGTCGCGACGAGCCCTTCGACGTCGGTCGCGACCGGCAGTCCCGACGCGGACGCGCCCGCCGAACGCTCGACGACGAGCGCGCCGACGTTGCGCAGCGCAGGATCCGTGTCGGCGCCAAAGGTCGATACGAACGCCGCTGTGGCGTCGTTCGCCGCGTCCGCCGCGAAATGGACCGCGACGAAGCGTCCGCCAAGCCGATGCAGGAACCAGTCGCGCGTCCCATCGACGACGATCGGCGCGTCGGTTGCTGCAGCCCCCGGGACCATCGCACCGTCGAAGCGCTCGGCGTCCGGCGTGTTGAGCGGCGAATCGGCGAGCGTCGTCGCCGTCGACAGCCGGCCGGAATTGACGAAACGCCGTGCAAACGGATGCGCTTCGGCGAGCGAGAGCACCGCGTCGCGAAAGATGCGGCTCATCTCGGTCTTCGGCGTCAGGAAGTCGGCGCTGCGCGTCGAGTGCGCGATGTTCTCGTCGGCCGCGTGCTCGCGCTCGGTCGCGTACGTGTCGAGCAGGCGATCGGGCGCCGCACCGGTCAACACATAGTGCAGCTTCCACGCCAGGTTGTCGGCGTCCTGGATCCCGCTGTTCGCGCCCCGCGCGCCGAACGGCGAAACGCCGTGCGCGGCATCGCCGGCGAACAGCACGCGGCCGTGGCGGAAGTGCTCCATTCGCGTGCATGAAAACGTGTACACGCTGCACCAGACGAGCTCGAACGGAACGTCGCCGAGCATGGCG
>DASSEA010000386.1:0-11053 GCA_035696805.1 Casimicrobiaceae bacterium | reverse complement strand
CCTGGCGCGCGCCGATTGCGCCACACCGGTATTCGATGCGACCCAGCTCGCAGCCTCACTCGCGCCGCTGGCGCTCGCGTTGATCGATCTCGATGCCGATACGCTGGCGACGTTGAAGGCAGCGGGCATCACGACCTTCGGCGCTGCGCACGCGTTGCCGCGCGCCGGCCTTGCACGCCGTTTTGGTCGCACGCTGGTCGAGACAATCGACCGCGCGCTCGGCCGCGCACCCGATCCGCGTCTGCCGTATGCGCCGCCGCCGCGCTTCGAACGTACGCTGCCGCTGCCGGCGCCCGTCGACGACGTCGAAGCACTCGGCTTTGGCGTGCAGCGCCTCGTCCACGAACTGGGAGGCTGGCTGCTGGCGCGGGGCCTCGGCGTCGTGCGGCTTTCGCTCGCGCTCCAGCATGAAGCGCATGTGCGCGCGCGCGGAACGCCGCCGACGCGCGCGACGTTCGCGCTCGGCGCCCCCGCACGCGCACCCGCGCATCTAGGTTCCGTATTGCGCGAGCGGCTGGCGAAAATCGCGTTGGCCGCACCCGTCGAAGCGATCGTACTGACGAGCGAGGAAACCGCGCCGCTCGCCGGCCGCAACCTCGGCCTGCTTCCCGAAGACGAGGCCGGCACCGTCGTCGTTCCGCTCGTCGACCGATTGCGCGCACGGCTCGGTGACGACGCCGTCGTCACGCTGCAGGCGCAAGCGGAGCATCGTCCCGAATACGCGATGCGCGAAACGTCCTGCGCTGCATCGACTGCGCCCGCGGGTGTCCCCGCCTCACCGACCGCACGCCGGAACCGCGCAACGAACGGCGCGCGTGTGCGTCACGCCGTCACGGTCGCCGCGCCGCGTCCCGCATGGCTGCTGGACGAGGCGCATCCGCTCGGAGCCGCGCTCGCAACCCGGCCGTGGATCCTGCGCGACGGTCCCGAACGCATCGAGTCGGGATGGTGGGACGGTCGCGATTTTCGACGCGATTATTTCGTCGCGGAAACGCCGCAGGGTGAAGTCGTCTGGATCTATCGCGACCATCGGTATGGTACCGACGACGGTGAGTGGTTCCTGCACGGCTACTTTGCGTAAAGGCAGGACCTCGCGGCCAGTGCAACAAGTCACGCGCTCGGGGTCGACTTCGGGGCAGAACGGGTCAGAACAATAAGTCGCGCGCTTGTTGCGCGCCAATAAGAGCACCTGTGCCGCGCGACCTATTGCTCTGACCCCGAAGACCGGGCATGGCCGGACGCGCCCGGCGCGAGTACCATGAACCATCGCAGCAAAGTTGCGGGCCGTCGTTACCGCATGACTCACTCGTTGACCGATCACGTCGAGCGCGAAGTGCGCATCGCGTCGGGTGCCGCGTCGCTCGCAGGCGATCTCGGAATTCCGGCGGGTGCCAAGGGCATCGTGTTGTTCGCGCATGGCAGCGGCAGCAGTCGCCGCAGTCCTCGCAATGTCTGGGTGGCCGGCCACCTGCAGCGTTCCGGCCTCGCGACGCTGCTCTTCGATCTGCTGACCTCCGACGAGGAAGCGCGCGATGCGCGCACGCGCGAGCATCGCTTCGACATCGAGCTGCTGACGCGCCGCCTGCTGGATGCCACGCGATGGGTCGATGCGCAGCCCGACCTGCGCGCATTGCCCCTCGGTTACTTTGGCGCGAGCACCGGCAGCGCCGCAGCGTTGGCGGCCGCGGCGCACGGGGGTGAGCGCGTCCTCGCCGTCGTTTCTCGCGGCGGGCGACCCGATCTGGCCGGGACTGCACTGCCCAGGGTGACGGCGGCGACGTTGCTGATCGTCGGCGGTCACGATGACGTCGTCGTTGGGTTGAACCAGGCCGCTTTGCGCGAGATGACGTGCGAACGGCGTCTCGCGATCGTGCCCGGCGCGACGCACCTGTTCGAAGAGCCGGGAACGCTGCAACAGGTCGCCTCGCTCGCGGCCGAGTGGCTGGTCGAATACATGATCGTGCAATCGGCACGCTGACTGCGCGATGCAGTTCGCCGATCGCAGACAGGCAGGACGCTGGCTCGCGAGCCAGCTGGACCGCTACCGCGGCGATCGCAGCGTGATCGTGCTGGCATTGCCGCGCGGCGGCGTGCCCGTTGCCTGCGAAGTCGCGCAGGCCCTGCACGTCCCGCTCGACGTGTTCATCGTGCGCAAGCTCGGCTTTCCCGGCCACGAGGAATTCGCGATGGGGGCGATCGCCACCGGCGGCGTCATGGTGATGAACCCCGATCTAGCCGGCCTTCACGTCGACGAAGCCTCGGTCGAGGCCGTCGTCGCGCGCGAACGCGCGGAGCTCGCGCGCCGTGAGGTGCTCTATCGCGACGATCGCGCGCCCGTGACGATGGAAGATCGCATCGTGATCCTCGTCGATGACGGCCTCGCAACGGGCTCGACGATGCTGGCCGCGGTTGCCGCGGTCAAGCGTCAGCAGCCACGATCGGTCGTGGTCGCCGTGCCGGTCGCGGCGCCCGAAGCCTGCGCCGTCTTGCGCCGCGAAGTCGACGAAGTCGTTTGCGCGGCGACGCCGGCGCCGTTTCGCGCGGTCGGCCTGTGGTATGCCGATTTCAGGCAGGTGACCGACGCCGAAGTGCATCAGCTGCTGCACGCCGCGTGGGCCGCGGAAGCGGAGCGCGATCAAAAGTAGGGACGACTCGACGTTCCGCGGACGCACCGCCTCCTGGTTGCCGTCCGCCGAAAGTGTCGACTCCGACCCTACTCTCAGATGCCGGCGTACCACTGGTAACCCTGGTCCTCCCAGTAACCGCCCTTCCCTTCGCCGATGTGCGCGAAGCTTTCCACCAGCTCGAGGCGCATCACGTACTTCGCGTGCTTGTAGCCGAGCTGCCGCTCGACCCGTAGTCGGATCGGCGCGCCATTGGGTATCGGCAGCGGACGATCGTTCAACGCATACGCGAGCAGCGTCTGCTCGTGATACGCGTCATCCATGTCGATGCTTTCGTAATACGGCGACTCGCCGTTGTCTTCCATCGGATCGGCGCAGTGGAACACGACATAGCGTGCGGCCGGCGTCGGCTGCACGGCATCGAGCACTGCAGACAGGCGCGCCCCCTGCCACTTGCCAATCGCGCTCCAGCCCTCGACGCAATCGTGACGCGTGATCTGCGTGCGGCTCGGCAGCGCGCGCAATTCAGCGAGCGTGAAGCGGCGCGGCTTCGCGACCAGCCCGCCGACGTCGAGCGCGTAGTCGGCGAATCCGTTCGATGCGATCGCCGCGTACTCCGCATTGTCGGGCTCCGCGGTGCCGTTGCTGCGAAACGACGGCGACAGGTCGGAAGGACCGTATTCCTGCGCCATCGCCTTGCGTCCGGTGACGAGCTTCGCGACGCGCTCGTTCAATCGCTCCGCCGAATCGAGCACGCGCGGAAACCATTCCGATTGCGACAATCGATCGCAACCGGCGACACCGAGTGCGCCGAGCGCAGCGCCGATCCGCGCCAGGAATAGGCGCCGCCCGCGCATTGCCCTGGATGGGTCCCGATCATTCATGCACGGACTCCTGCGGCACGCGATAGCGCCCGGTGATCATCGAGCGGACGTTGTTCCACAGTCCTGTCACGATGACCTCGAACACATGGACCAGCACGAACGCGACGAGCAGCCACGCGATGATGAAATGGAGCGAACGCACCGACTGGCGTCCGCCGAACCAGTCCACCCAGCCGCCGAAGAGCGTGTCAAGCCGCGGCGACATGCCGAAGCCCATCAGGATCACGAGCGGCAACAGCACGAAGATCACGCCGAGGTAGGCGAATTTCTGCAGCACGTTGTAACGCTTCGCCGCCTCGCCGGTCGGATGTCGCAAGCGCAGGTGATCGACGATCGACGCACCGATGCCGCGGATATCCAGGCGCGTCGGCCACAAGTCGCGTGCGAGATGGCGACTGCCGATCGCGTACAGCACGTAGCAAAGGCCGTTGATCAGGAAGATCCACGCGAAGAAGAAGTGCCACGAACGCGCCATCGACAGCCACTGATGACTTGGCACCGTGAGCCACGCCGGGAACCCTTGCGCGTACGCGCGCCCGTCGTCGCTCGACAGGCCCAGAATTCCCGTCGTCGTGAATTCGCGGCCGAGGACGCGCGTGTAACCGGTCATCCGTCCCTGGCCATCCTGCCGTGCACCGATTTCGAGCCAGGCCGGGCGCCCGGCGTACGACGATGCGCCCCAATAGAGGGCCGGGTGCGCGTTGAAGATCTGCAACCCGCTCATGAACATCAGCGCCAATGCGACCACGTTGATCCAGTGCATGATGCGCACCGGCAGCGCATGACGCCGGTAGAGTTCACGCGCTGCGCTTGCGCGTGCGGGCGCTGCGGCGGTTGGCACGCGTGGCGCCGCCGGATCGGCGGTCGTCGAGCGCGCAGCCGGTTCGGTGGCCGGCAGGGCAGACGTGAGGGGCGGGTCCATTCGGTTGCTTGGTCGTCGCCAGGACCGCCAAGCTTACGACTTGACGGTCAGCGCTGGAAGACGACGGTTCGCCCGGACCGCCCACAACGCCACCCATGCGATCGCCGTGAATCCCGCGCCGGCGATGAACGTCGCCGCAGGCCCGATCGACTGCCACAGGAAACCGGCCAGGCTGCTCGCGATGAGGAGGGCGATGCCGCTCGCGAGATTGAAGAGGCCGAACGCGGTACCGCGCAGATCCGGGGGCGCGGTCGCCGCGACCAGCGCGGCGAGCAGTCCCTGCGTCAGCGCCATGTGCAGGCCCCACAGCGCGGCGCCGACCAGCACGCCCGCGGCGTTTCCGGCAAGTGCCAAGACGAGGTCGCTCGCGACCAGTACCGCAAGTCCCGCAGACAGCAATGCGGTCGCGTGGCCGCGATCGGCGGCGCGGCCCGCGGGGAAAGCGACCGCTGCGTAGACGATGGACATCATCACCATCACCCACGGCGCCCCCATCGTGCCCATGCCTGAATCCTGCGCGCGCAACACGAGAAACGCTTCCGAAAACCGTGCGAGCGTGAGCACGAACGCAATTGCCGTGACGACGTAGAATCCCTTCGGCAGCCGGCGTGCATCGCGCCACGAAACGCGTTTCGACGCGGCAGCGCCTGCCGCGCCGACGTGCGGCTCGCGCACGCCGACCACCAGCAGCGCGATGCAAAGCGCTGCCGGGATCACCGCCACCCAGAACGCCGCGCGGAAGTCGCCGGCGAAGTAGCCGATCGCCGCGACCGCGAGCAGCGGACCGACGATCGCACCCAGCGTATCGAGCGCTTGCCGCAAGCCGAACGCAGCGCCTCGGATCGCGGCGGGCGTCAGGTCGGCGATCAGCGCATCGCGGGGTGCACCGCGAATGCCTTTGCCGACGCGGTCGGCGAAACGCGCGGCGACGACGAAGCCGAGCGTCGGCGCGAGTGGAAACGCGAGCTTCGAAACGCCGGCGAGTCCATAGCCCAGCACGACGAGCGGCTTGCGCTGTCGCCACACGTCGGACCAATAGCCCGAGAACACCTTGACGATCAGCGCGATCGCCTCGGCCACGCCCTCGATGACCCCGACGAGTAGCACCGACGCACCCAGCGTGCCGACCATGTAGAGCGGCAACAGGGCGTGAATCAATTCGCTCGACGTATCCATCAGCAGGCTGACGAAGCCGAGCGTCCACACTCCCGCGGGAATGCGCGCACCGCGGTGCAGTGCGCGCTCCGCGAACGTCAACGTCCGAACTCGAACGCGTTGGTCAGATCGCCGGCGCCTGCGCGGACCCCCGGCAGCGGCGCAAGGTCGAAGCGTCGCGTGATGAACTTGAGGATCGACGTCGTATCGTAGGACGTGTGATCGACGTAGCCACGCTTCGCGTACGGCGAAACGATGATCGCCGGAATGCGCGAGCCCGGACCCCAGCGGTCGCCCTTCGGCGGCGCGACGTGGTCCCAGAAACCGCCGTTCTCGTCGTAGGTCACGATGATGGCCGTCGACGACCACAGCGGACTCTGCTTGATCCTGGCGATGAGCGCCGCGACGTGTTCGTCGCCGGACAGGATGTCGGCATAGCCCGGATGCTGGTTCAGTACGCCGGTGGGCTTGTAGAACACGACCTGCGGCAGTTCGCCCCGGTCGAGCGCAGCGACGAGGTGCGAATAATCCTTGAGATGGCGCTCGCGATCGGGCGTGCCCGGTGCGAAGCGCGCGAAGTAATTGAACGGCTGATGATGCGTGACGAAGTACGGCGCGCCGTTCGCGCGCGTCGCGATGACCTTGCGCGGCGCGTCAGGCGGCTGCGTGCCGTCCTTGACCGCATCGTCCCACGCTCCTGCATACCACACCCACGACACGCCTTTCGCGGACAGCGTGTCGCCGATCGTCGTGATCGTCTGTGGCGGCAGCGCGTGTTTGGTCGGATCGGCGAAGCGGGCATCGCCATCTTTCGCCGGCGGGACGCGCGACGGTTGATACGGTGGTTGTGTCGTGTTGACCGAATAGCCATCGGGCGTGACCTCGCCGCCCAGGAATTCGCCGGCTCCGGTGATCACCGATGCGGGTGACGTCGGCCGTGTCTTCAGCCAGCCGCGTTCGTCGACTTGCGCACGCAGGTTCGCCGGTGCGTGATCGTCCATTGGCGTGCACGCACAGATCAACCACAGGTGATTGAGGTACGACCCGCCGAACGCGCCCATGAAGAAGTTGTCGGCGAGCGTGTACTCCTGCGCCCATTTCCACATCGGCAGCTTCGAGCCATCGTAGTAGCCCATCGCCAGCGCGCCGGCGTCCGACGCGGCGACGAAGCGATCGTTGCGGCCACCGTTGATCTGCTCCTGGTTGCGATAGAACTCGTGGATCAAGTCGCGCGTCGGCGTGGCGAGCGCCAGGTTGATCGGCGGCGCATCGATCCGAAACGGGCGATTCGGAAGGTCGCGCGGGAACGCGGGATCGGGATCCTTGCCCTTCCACACTGGCGGCAGTGTCACGAGCGGCTTGCCGTCGCGATCGACCTGCGTGTACTGCGCGGGGGTTGCGTTCGCAATGCCGTGCGCCCCGGGGAACAGCCCGTAAAGGTTGTCGAAGCTGCGGTTCTCCGCATAGATGACGACGATGTGCTCGATCTTCGCGAGCCCTGCGCGTTCGCCTGCCGGCGGAACCGCGCAGCCGCCGACGACGATGGCAACCAGCGCTGCAAGCACCGTCCAGCCGTTCACGCGTTTCATCGCTCCCCTTTCCAATGATGGATTCACGGCTTCATGCAGCCTCGACCAGCACGACGTCGGCGCGCACGGTCCCTGCGCGTTCGTGACGCGCAACGACGTTGACGGTCGTGCCTGCTGCCCCGCGGACGATCCACTCGAGCTTGAGCCGATCGTCGGTGACGTTGTAATCCGGCCAGAACGACACGCCGGTGTGCTTGTACGCCTTGCCTTCGAGTTGCCCGACTTCATCACGAAGCTTGCCGGTCGCAAGCGACGCGCCGTCCGGCAATGTGATCTCCGCGACGATGCCGCGAACCGTTTTGCGCGCCAGCGCGCGCTTCGACACGTACGTCGGCAACCACCCCGTGTTCTGCAACACGAGCGTGACCTTCCACGCATCCTGGCCGAGCGCGCTCGCGCCCACATGGACGATTTCGAGCTTCGGCGAGCACAGCGCCTGCCAGAGCAGCCAGCGCGGAAAACGTTCGAGCTCGCGCGCAAGCAATGACAGCGGCGGGTTGCCGAACGCGTGGAAGCGATCCCAGCCGCCGATCTCGACGCGGCCGAGTTGCGGATGCTCGAAGGCCCGCCACGGCCGGTGTGCGGCGCCGCCGAGCGCTTCTTTGCTCCACCGATAGAGCTTCAGGTCATCCTCGATCGGATGGTCGCGAAACCAGTCGATGAACTTGTAATCCTTGATGCCCGCCTCGCGCATCGGCGACCAGATCTCGACCACCCACGAAAAGATGCCGAGATGCTCGTAGATCCAGTCGAACGTGCCGCCGATGACCGACTTCGGGTGATAGCGGAATTCGTGATAGACCGAGATCGCCGGATAGCCGGTCAGCTCGGTGCCCTTGCGCCCGGCGGCCTGGTAGAACCACAGGTCCTCGGCGTCCATCTCGTCGTCGGACTGATGTTCGAACGGACGCAGCAGCACGCCGCTCCACGTGTGGAACGTCGTGCCCGCCGTGATGTTCGGATGACCGACGATGAACTCGACGACGGCGCGAATTTCCGGCTCCGACGTCGGATACGGGCCCGCACCGAGCTGCTCGAATTCCTGCCGCCAGCTCGCGGGGAAATTGCGGTTGAGATCGAGTCCCTGCCGCGGACGCTTGACCTTCAGCGTGTGACCGTCCCACGCGTCGTAGCGGCCTTCCGGCACGACGCGGTAATAGGTGCCGCCCGTTTCGATCGGATCGCGCCGAACCATCAGCGCAGGTTCCTCCGGATGCGCTTTCCAGATGCCGTTCGGGTCCTCGATCCGCATCTGCAGGATACGGCCGTCGCCGTCGATGTCCTCGACGACGAGTCCTTCCGCTTCTTCCTCGTCGAACGGATACGGACGCGTGCTCGAACGCACCCATTTCGGTCGCTCCGCGAGCGCCCATTCGGCGCCATCGGGATTGATCCGCGGGCACACGTAGAACGCGCGCGTATCGAGCGCACGCGTGATGTCGGCATCCTTGCCGTACTGCGTGACGAGCGTCTGCAGGAAATGGAGCGCGGCGGCCGATGCCGCGACCTCGGTCGAATGGATGTTGCCATCGACCCAGAACGCCGGCTTCTCGTGCGCGGGACCGGTCGCCACGTTGGTGACCGTCAGCACCCAGATATCGCGGCCCTCGTGGCTCTCGCCGATCGCCTCGATGGCGACGAGCTGCGGATATTCGTTCGCGAACGCGTGCGCGAGTTCGCAGAGTTCGGCGTAGCGATGGAAGCGGTCGAACGCGATGTGCGGCATGGAACGAACGAAACGGACGACGACCCGCGCCGAGTGCGGATGCGCTGGCTCGCATCTTACGTCACCGTCAAGCGAACGCCGTCCGCGTAATCCTGAATACCGTATATTCATGCGGTATGTCGGCCGATCTCGTCCCCGCCTACGCCGAGCTGCACTGCCTGTCCAATTTTTCGTTCCTGCGCGGCGCATCGCATCCGGAGGAACTGGTCGAACGGGCCAGGACCCAAGGCTATGCCGCGCTCGCGCTGACCGACGAATGCACGCTCGCCGGCGCCGTGCGCGCGCACCTCGCCGCGCGCGATGCCGGGTTGCCGCTCATCATCGGCAGCGAATTCACGCTGGCCGACGGGCTGAAGCTGGTGCTGCTCGCGACGGACCGTCAATCCTACGGCGACCTCGCGCAATTGATCACCCGCGGGCGGCGGCACGCGGCGAAGGGTCGCTATCGCATCGCGCGCGATGACGTCGCAGCCGTTGCTGCGAAGTGCCTTGCGCTGTGGCTGCCTGCGCTCGACGTCGAAACGCGGACGAACGACGCGGCGGTCGCGTCGGAGGCGGCATTCGTCCGCGACGTCTTCGACGATCGCGCGTGGATCGGCGTCGAACTGCTGACGCGGGCCGGCGACAGCGCACGGCTTGCGCAAGCGACCTCCTTATCGAAGGCGAGCGGGCTGCCGCTCGTGGCGGCGGGGGATGTGCACATGCACGTGCGTGCGCGCCGCGCGCTGCAGGACACGCTGACGGCGATCCGCCTGAAGACGCCGCTCGCGGATTGCGGCCATGCGCTGCATCCGAACGGCGAGCGCCACCTGCGTTCGCGTGCGCGCCTCGCGGGCTTGTATCCGCCGGCGCTGCTCGAAGAGACGGTGAAACTCGCCGAGCGTTGCCGCTTTGCGCTCGATGAACTGCGCTACGAATATCCGGACGAAATCGTGCCGCCGGACGAGACGGCGACGTCGTGGCTGCGCAAGCTGGTCGAGCGCGGGCTCGCGCAGCGGTACAACCCGACGTCCGGTCCGGCACTGCTTTCCGGCGACAGCACGTTCCGCTGCACGACGGTGCCGGCGCACGTCCGCGCACTGATCGAGCACGAGCTCGCGTTGATCGCCGAGCTCGGTTACGAGCCGTACTTCCTCACCGTGCAGGACATCGTCGCCTTCGCGCGATCGCAGCAGATTCTCTGCCAGGGCCGCGGTTCGGCCGCGAACTCCGCCGTTTGCTACGCGCTGTTCATCACCGAAGTCGATCCGGCGCGCAGCGAAATGCTGTTCGAGCGGTTCATCAGCAAGGAGCGCAACGAACCGCCCGACATCGACGTCGACTTCGAGCATCAGCGGCGCGAAGAGGTGATGCAGTACGTCTACGGCAAGTACGGCCGCGATCGTGCGGCGCTCGCCGCGACGCTGATCACGTACCGTCCGAAAAGCGCCGTGCGCGACGTCGGGCGCGCGTTCGGCCTCGACCTCGCGCAACTCGATCGGCTGACGGGTGTTTTCGCATGGTGGGATGGCCGCGTGATCCATCGCGACCGGATCCGCGAAGCGGGCTTCGATCCCGATCATCCGGTGATCCGGCGCGTCATCACGCTCGCCGGTCATCTGCTCGGATTCCCGCGGCATCTGTCGCAACACGTCGGCGGCTTCGTCATCGCGCGCGGCTTGCTCGAACGGATGGTGCCGGTCGAGAACGCGGCGATGGCCGATCGCACGGTGATCCAGTGGGACAAGGACGATCTCGACGCGATGGGCCTGCTCAAGGTCGACGTGCTCGCGCTCGGCATGCTGACGGCGATCCGCAAGACGATGGAGGCGGTGAACGCGTTCGAAAAAAAGTGCCAGGCACCATTTCCAAAAAAGTGCCAGGCACCATTTCTCACCCTCGCCACCATCCCGCCCGAGGATCCCGTCACCTACGCGATGATCCAGAAGGCCGACACGATCGGCGTGTTCCAGATCGAGTCGCGCGCGCAGATGTCGATGCTGCCGCGGCTGAAGCCGCGCAACTTCTACGACCTCGTCATCGAGATCGCGCTGATCCGCCCCGGACCGATCATGGGCGACATGGTCCATCCGTACCTGCGCCGGCGCGAAGGCCTCGAGAGCGTCACGTATCCGTCGCCGACGGTCGAGAAAGTGCTTGCGCGGACGCTCGGC
>DASSEA010000385.1:0-3740 GCA_035696805.1 Casimicrobiaceae bacterium | reverse complement strand
CGCTCGCCGAAGTCACGCGTCTGCTGCGCAAGAACCGGCTCGTCGAAGGGCTGATCCACGAGCAGTTCGAGCACGCGCCCGACACGGCGCGTGACGAGCTCGCGCAAAGCGCCGTCGCGCGGCAGAACAAGGCCGATCTCGAACGCGTCCTGGCGCGGCTGCACGCCGCCGACATCGCGTACGTGCTCGAAGCGTTGCCGCTCGACGAGCGGCTGTACCTGTGGGATCTCGTCAAGGCGGAGCGCGACGGCGAGATCCTCATCGAGGTCTCCGACGCCGTCCGCGAATCGCTGATCTCGTCGATGGATACCGACGAGCTCGTCGCCGCGACCGAGGCGCTGCCGGCCGACGAGATCGCCGCGATCGCCGACGACCTCCCGCAAGAGGTGATGGACGACGTGCTGCAAAGCCTCCCGGTCGAGGAGCGCGAGCAGCTGCGTGCAGCGATGTCGTTCGAGGAGGACATGGTCGGCGCGTGGATGGACTTCGACGACGTGCAGGTGCGTTCGGACGTCACGCTCGAGGTCGTGCTCCGTTATCTGCGCCGGTTCGACGAGTTGCCCTCGCAAACCGACCAGGTGTTCGTCGTCGATCGCAATGAAACGCTGCTCGGCGTACTGCCGCTCAACAAGCTGATCGTCAGCGACCCTGATGCGAGCGTCGCTGACGTCATGCAGCCGCCGACGGTCAAGCTCCTGCAGCACGAAAACGTCGAAACGGCAGCGAGCGCGTTCGAGCGCTACGACCTCGTGTCGGCGCCCGTCGTCGACACGAACGGCCGCCTGGTGGGGCGCGTCACCGTCGACGAGGTGCTCGACTTCGTCCGCCAGCGCGGCGAAGAAGAGATGCTCGCGCAGGCCGGCTTGCGCGAAGAGGAGGACGTCTTCGCGTCGGTCTGGAAATCGTTTCAGAACCGCTGGGCATGGCTCGCGATCAACCTGGTGACCGCGTTCGTCGCGTCGCGTGTGATCGGCGTGTTCGAAGGCTCGATCCAGCGCCTCGTGGCGCTCGCTGCGCTGATGCCGATCGTGGCCGGCATCGGCGGCAACTCCGGCAACCAGACGACGACGATGATCGTTCGCGCCGCGGCGCTCGGCCAGGTGACGCGCGAACAATCGCAACAGCTCATTCGCAAGGAGTTGACGGTCGCGCTTCTGAACGGCCTCATTTGGGGCGGCGTCATGGGCGTCGTGGCGATGCTGCTCTACCGCCAGGTTTCGCTCGGTCTCGTGATGGTCGTGGCAATGACGCTCAACCTGTTGCTCGCGGCCTTCGCCGGGGTATTGATTCCGATGACGATGCTGCGGCTCGGGCGCGACCCGGCCGTCGGCTCGTCGGTGATGATCACGGCGATCACCGATTCCGGGGGCTTTTTCATCTTCCTCGGACTCGCGACGCTGTTCCTGGTTTGAACGGTGGAATAATCGCCCCGCAGGTGCTGTTTACCGCGGTGTTTCTTTGGTTCTTCCAACCCGACCCGGAGCCATCGTGATCGACCACCTTCACTCATCCGCTCGTCCGCTCGCACTGATCGCCGCGCTCGCCCTCGCGGGCTGCACGACGATGGGCGGCGGGATGGGCATGGGCAGCATGCCCGCAAAGAAAGCGAGCGACGGAACGCTCACCAACGCCGCGGGGATGACGCTCTACACGTTCGACAAGGACGCCGCCGGCAAGAGTGCATGCAATGGACCCTGCGCCACGAACTGGCCGCCGCTGATGGCGACCGCCGGCGCGACCGCGAGCGGCGACTGGACGATCGTTACTCGCGACGACGGCAGCAAGCAGTGGGCGTACAAGGGCAAGCCGCTATACACCTGGATCAAGGATCAGAAGGCGGGCGACAAGACCGGCGATGGATTCGCGAACAACGCCTGGCACACGGCGAAGGAGTGAGGTGGCGTCGACGCGCCTCGCCGCGGAACGCGCGGTGAGTCCGATCGACCACGGCCGGGAGCACCGTTCGCAACGCGGCGTAACATGATGCCGGCGGTCAGCAGCGGGGCGCTGCCGGTCGCCAGCGCTCGATTGAGCGCCAGTGATTCAGTCATGAACGCCGAACCGCCGCTGCCGCATCCCGACCTGCTCGCCGCGATCCCCCGGTTACGCCGCTACGCGCGCGTGCTGACCGGCGATGCGACCCGGGCCGACGATCTCGTGCAGGAAACGCTCGCGCGCGGCTGGGAGAAGCGACGGCTGTGGGCTGCTGGCACCGATCTTCGCGCGTGGCTGTTTACGATCATGCACAACATCTTCGTCAATCAGCGGGCGATGACGATGCGCGAGGCGCAGAACGTTTCGCTCGATGGCGACGGCGAAACGGGGCCGGCATGGCAGCTTCCGGTGCGCGCCACGCAGCAGTCGCACGTCGAACTGATCGAAGTGTTGCGCGAGCTGTCGCGCCTGCCGGCCGAGCAGCGTGAGGTGCTGGTGCTCGCGGCGGTCGAGGAGATGCGTTACGAAGAGATCGCAACGGTGCTGTCGATCCCGGTCGGAACGGTGATGTCGCGGCTGTCGCGCGCACGCGAGAAGCTGCGACGAAGCATCAACGAAGCACCCGGCGATTCGACGTCGACGCTGAAGATCGTTCGCTAGACGATGAGCAAGCTGCCGATCACCGACGACGACCTGCACGCGTGGGCCGACAACCAGCTCGCGCCGGAGCGGCGCATCGCCGTCGAGCAGGCGATGGCGCGCGACCCGTCGCTCGCCAACCGAACGCTCGATATCCAGCGCCAGAACGCATGGTTGCGCAGCGGGCTCGACGCTGCGCTGCACGAGCCGCTGCCGCAGCGTTTGATCGACGCAGCGCGTATGCCAACCGGGCCCGCGCGGTCGCATTTCCGGCTGGCGGCAGCCGCGGCGTCGGTGGCATTGCTTGCGCTCGGCCTCACGGGCGGCTGGTTCGCCCGCGAGACGGTGCTCGAACGTGCAGGCACGCCCACGACGTTTGCGCGCCAGGCGGCATTGACGCACGCGCTGTACGCCGCCGACGCGAATCGTCCGGTCGAGGTCTGGGCTTCGGAGGAGAAGCGTCTCGTCACCTGGCTCACGAAGCGGCTCGGGTTCGCCGTGCACGCACCCGATCTCAACAGTTTCGGTTACGCGCTCGTCGGCGGCCGGCTGGTCGCCGGCAACGAGCAGCCGACGGCGCTTTTCATGTACGAGAACGCGGCCAAGAACCGCCTTACGCTGCAGGCGCGCAAGCAGGCGCCCGGTACCGGCGAGACGGCGTTTCATTACGCCATCGAGGACGGCGTCGGCGTCTATTACTGGATCGACGAACAGTGCGGCTATGCGTTGTCCGGCACGCTCGATCGTGCGCAGTTGCTTGCGATCGGACGCCTGGTGTACGGCCAGCTCGCGGCTGCTGACGCCGGCGACGCGAAGAAGTAGGAGCGCGCTGCGCGAAGTCGCGGGCGTACAATGCGGGCGCGCGGATGGCCCGGTCGCACCGCGCCGCTCGTGATCCAGACGCTCCTCGCTCCCAAGTTTCTCGTCCTGTACGTCTTCGTGGCGTCGGCGCTCTACGTCCATTTGCGCGGACGCGTGCGCCACAAGCTCACGAAGCAGCTCGCCGATCACTCGACGATCATGGCGCCGTACAACACGCTGATGTACCTGTTCTCGGCGGTTCCGGCGAAGCCGATCCTGAATCCGCGACAGCTTCCCGAGCTCGCGGTGTTGCGCGACAACTGGCAAACGATTCGCGACGAGGCGCTGTCGCTGCTCGACGAGGG
>DASSEA010000384.1:0-9318 GCA_035696805.1 Casimicrobiaceae bacterium | reverse complement strand
CGATGGCGGCGAAATCGCACTCGACGACGAGGATCTGTCGCGGTTGCCGATCCACCGCCGCGCACGACGGGGCCTGTCGTATCTGCCGCAGGAAGCGTCGATCTTTCGCAAGCTGACCGTGTCGCAGAACGTGCGCGCGATCCTCGAATTGCAGGATCTCGACGACGACGCGCTGTCGAACCGGCTCGACGCGCTGCTCGAGGACCTGTCGATTTCGCATCTGGCCGATGCGCCGGCCGTTTCGTTGTCGGGCGGCGAGCGCCGTCGCGTCGAGATTGCGCGCGCGCTCGCGACGCGGCCGCGCTTCATCCTGCTGGACGAACCGTTCGCCGGCGTCGATCCGATAGCCGTGCTCGACATCCAGAAGATCATCGGCTTCCTGAAGGAGCGCGGCATCGGCGTGCTCATCACCGATCACAACGTGCGCGAAACGCTCGGCATCTGCGATCGCGCCTACATCATCAACGAAGGACGGGTGCTCGCGTCGGGCGCGCCGGGTGAGATTGTTTATAATGAAGACGTCCGGAAAGTGTATCTCGGCGAGCACTTCCGGCTGTAAGCCTCATGAAGCAGACGCTCCAACTCAAGCTCTCGCAGCACCTCACGCTGACGCCGCAACTGCAGCAGTCGATCCGGCTGCTGCAACTGTCGACGATCGAGCTGAATGCGGAAGTCGAGCGGATGCTGCAGGAAAATCCATTGCTCGAACGCGCGGAAACGGAAGACGAGCGACCCGCCGAGGTGCCGCTCGCGGGCCCGGGCCGCGTCGGCGACGAGCAGGAACGCAGCACGCGCGAAGTCGCGACCGACGACAACGACAGGCGCACGCGCGACGACGCACCGGAGGCAGCGGACTTCGCCGACTACGGCGGCAGCGGCGACAGCGATTGGGGCGGCGGCAACAGTTCCGACGACGACGATTTCCTGCCGCAGCAGATCGCGACCAGCACGCTGCGCGATCACCTGAACGGCCAGCTCGCGCTGCTCAACCTTCCCCTGCGCGATCGCCACGTCGTGACGGCGCTGATCGACGCCCTCGACGAGGACGGATATCTCGCGACGCCGCTCGAGGAGATTGCCGAGCTGTTTCCGGCGGAGCTCGAAATCGAGCCCGACGATCTGTCGATCGCCCTCAAGTACGTGCAGAGCTTCGAACCGTCCGGCGTCGGTGCGCGCGACTGCGCCGAGTGCCTGACGCTGCAGCTGAAGACGCTGCCTGCGACGACGCCGTTCCTGGCGGACGCGCTCAAGGTCGTCGACGGCCACCTGTCGCTCCTTGCCAACCGCGACTTCACGAAACTGAAGCGCCTGCTGCATACCGACGATGCCGGTGTGCGCGGCGTGCGCGACCTGATCCGCAGCCTGAGCCCGCGCCCCGGTGCGGCGTTCTCGAAGGCGGAAGCGAACTACGTCATCCCCGACGTGGTCGTACGCAAGGTGAGAAACCAATGGGTCGCATCGCTCAACGAGGCGGCGATGCCCAAGCTGCGGCTCAACCGCATCTACGCCGACATCCTGACGCGCAACCGCGAAAGCTCGAACCAGCAGCTTGCCGCGCAGTTGCAGGAAGCCAAATGGCTGATCCGCAACGTGCAGCAGCGATTCGATACGATCCTGCGCGTCGCGAAAGCGATCGTCGAGCGCCAGCGGCGCTTTTTCGAGCACGGCGAAGTCGCGATGCGACCGATGGTCCTGCGCGAGATCGCCGACATGCTGTCGTTGCACGAATCGACCATTTCGCGCGTGACGACGCAGAAATACATGCTGACGCCGCGCGGCACTTTCGAACTCAAATACTTTTTCGGCAGTCACGTCGCGACCGACACCGGCGGCGCTGCGTCGGCGACGGCGATCCGCGCGCTGATCAAGCAGCTGATTGCCGCCGAGAACACGAAGACGCCGCTCACCGACAGCAAGATCGCCGACATGCTCGGCGAGCAGGGCATCCTGGTCGCCCGTCGAACCATCGCGAAGTACCGCGAATCCCTGCAGATACCGCCGGTGAACATGCGCAAGGCGCTCTGACGGCGAGTCGGCCGATGCCGCTGCCTGCCGCGATCGTCCACCGACCCGCCCCGCGCGTTTCGCGTCGTTTCCCGATCCTCCAATGCCTGCCGCCGGTGCCGGCTGGCTCGCCGCTTGCATCGATCTGCCAAGCCGCTTCCGGCTGTCCCCGGGGCGCGTTTCCCTCGCAATTCACAAGGAGAGCCTGATGAATTTGAACCTCACTGGCCACCATCTCGAAATCACGCCGGCGATCCGGGCCTACGTCATTGCCAAGCTCGAGCGCGTCAACCGTCATTTCGATCATGTGATCGACGTCAGTGTGGTGCTTTCGGTCGACAAGCTGCGACAGAAGGTGGAGGCGAACGTGCACGTGCGCGGCAAGGACATCCACGCCGAGAGCGTCGATGCCGACATGTACGCGGCGATCGACGCGCTCGCGGACAAGCTCGACCGGCAGGTGCTGAAACACAAGGAACTCGTCAAGAATCACCGCTGCGACAGCGAGGCGATCGAGCGCGCGGCCGTCGGAACGCGCGCGGAGGGCGGCGGCTAGCGGGAAATCCCGCGCGAGTCCGTATAATCGGCGGCGCGTTTCCGGCGGATAGCTGCCTGCCGAAACTCGCGCCGCCGCGCGGGATCGGGCTCGCGGGCGGCCCGGCCCGCCGGCATCGTTCGGAACCACCGCCAACCGCCCGCGCGCCCCCGTGAACCAGATCGCCGCCCTGCTGCCGGCGGCCAACATCATCGTCGACCTCGATGTCGCGTCGAAGGCGGCGTTCTTTGCCGCCATCGGCGAGGTGTTCGCGCGCGGCGCCGGATTGCCCCACGCGGGCGTCGCCGCGAGCCTCGCCGCGCGCGAGAAGCTCGGCTCGACGGGGCTCGGGCAGGGTATCGCGATACCGCACGGCCGCATTCACGGGTTGCGCGAGGCGATCGGCGCGTTTGCGCGGCTCGCCAAGCCGATCCCGTTCGACGCGCCGGACGGCAAGCCCGTCGACCAGTTGTTCGTCCTGCTCGTGCCCGAGCATGCGACCGACCAGCACCTGCAATTGCTCTCCGAACTTGCGCAGATGTTTTCGGAGCGCACGTTTCGCAATCGGCTGACGCAGGCGCCCGACGCCGCAGCGCTCGCCGCCGTGTTTCGCGACTGGCAACCGGCGGCGTGATCTGACGACGATGCGCCAGGTCAGCGTCGAGCGATTCCTCGAAGACAACCGCGAGCGCCTCGGCCTCGTGTGGCTTGCGGGCCGTGATGGCGGCGATCGCACGCTGGTCGGCGAGAGTTCGCTGCGGCCGACGATCGGGCAGGTCGGCCACATGAACCTGATCCACCCGTTTCGCGTGCAGATCCTCGGCGCCGCGGAACTCGCGTACCTGCGCGCGCTGCCGGAAGACGAGCTCAACCGTTCGATCAACCGTTTGTTCACGACCGAGCTCGCCGCGATCGTCGTCGGCAACGGCGAACAGGTGCCGCGGCATCTGCTCGACATGTGCAATCAGCACCGGATCGCGCTCGTCACGTCGCAGCAGCCATCGCCGCATATCGTCGATGTGTTCCGCATCTACCTGTCGCGCGTGCTCGCGCAGTCGACGACGCTGCACGGCGTGTTCCTCGACGTCCTCGAACTCGGCGTGCTCATCACAGGGGCCTCCGCCATCGGCAAGAGCGAGCTCGCGCTCGAGCTGATCTCGCGCGGCAACGGGCTCATCGCTGACGACATCGTCGAGCTGTACCGGATCTCCCCGGACACGATCGAAGGCCGCTGTCCCGAGGTGCTGCGCGATTTCCTCGAAGTGCGCGGTATCGGCATCCTGAACATCCGCACGATCTTCGGCGAAACCGCGGTGCGCCCGCACAAGCTCTTGCGGCTGATCGTGCATCTCGAGGACCACGGCAACGAGGCGATTTCCGATCTCGACCGCCTGCAGGTGAATGCAACGTTCCAGGAGGTGCTGTCGGTGCCGGTGCGGAAGGTGACGATCCCGGTCGCCGCCGGACGCAACCTCGCCGTGCTGGTCGAAGCCGCGGTGCGCAACTTCGTGCTGAACCAGCGCGGAATCGACAGCACGAAGGAATTCATCGAGCGGCAGCAGAAGTTGATGGACGAGGGCTAGGGCCCGATCCGATCGCATGGACCTGCTCCTCCTCGGCGGCGTATCCGGCTCCGGCAAGAGCGTCGCCCTCGCGGCGTTCGAGGACGCGGGCTATTACACGGTCAACAACCTGCCCGTTCCGCTGGTCGTCGAAACGGCGGATTACCTTGCGCGCGGAGGCCAGGCGCGCGTCGCGATCGCGCTTGACGTCAAAACCGGTCCCGGATTGCCAGGTCTGGCCGAGGCGATGACGACGCTCGGAACGCGCGGCTGGAACGTGCGCTTCATCTATCTCGATGCAACCGTCGAGACGCTGGTCAAGCGCTTTTCGGAAACCCGGCGGCGGCATCCCTTTTCCAGCGGCGACCGCACGCTGACCGAAGCGATCGAATACGAACGCGATCTGCTCGCCGACGCGCGGCGGCTCGGCATGTCATTCGACACCTCGGAACTCCCCGCCGCGGGACTGCGCGCCTGGATCAAGGACTTCGTGTCGCTCGATCCGTCGCAGATCACGCTGCAGCTCGAGTCGTTCGGCTTCAAGCACGGGCTGCCGCTCGACGCGGACCTCGTGTTCGATGCGCGCTGCCTGCCGAATCCGCACTACGAGCCGGCGCTGTCGGCTTTGACCGGCAAGCACGCCGATGTCGTGACGTTCCTCGAAACGATCCCCGAAGTCGAGCGGATGTACGGCGACATCTATCACTTCATTGCGAGCTGGCTCCCCGATTACGCGCGCGACAACCGCAACTACCTGACCGTCGCCATCGGCTGCACCGGAGGACAGCATCGCTCGGTGTACCTGATCGAGCGGCTCGCAAAGCAGTTCTCGCCGCGATACCAGGTGCTCGTCCGACATCGCGACATTTCGCCGACCGATCGCCGCCGGGCCAGCGTGCCCGTCGCGGAAGAACGGCGCACGCCGTAGGGAATGCGGGCATGACGATGCGCAGAATTACGGTCGCCTTCACCGGTGCCTCCGGAATGCCGTACGGCCTGCGCCTGCTCGAGTGCCTGCTGGCGGCCGACGTCGCCGTCGATCTCGTGTACTCGACGGCCGCGCAGATCGTCGCGCGCCAGGAGTGCGACCTGACGCTGCCGACGCAGCCGCGGGAGGCGGCGCGGCTTCTCGCCGAACGCTACGGTGCCGCCGAAGGCAGGCTCATCGTGCATGCGCGCGAGGACTGGCTGGCACCGATGGCATCGGGATCGAATCCGGGCGACGGCATGGCGATCTGCCCGTGCACGATGGGAACGCTCGGCGCGATCGCAGGCGGTCTCGCCGACAATCTGATCGAACGCGCTGCCGACGTGATGCTGAAGGAGCGCAAGCCGCTGGTCCTCGTGCCGCGCGAAACGCCGTTATCGGCGATCCATCTCGAGAACATGCTGAAGCTCGCGCGCGCGGGCGCCGTGATCCTGCCGCCGGCGCCGGGTTTCTACACGCGGCCGCGGACGATCGACGACGTCGTGGACTTCGTCGTCGCGCGCGTTCTGGATCACCTCGGTGTGCCGCATGCGCTCGTCCCGCGCTGGGGCGACGCGCGCGAAACGCCGATGACACGGCGGGCATGACGTCGCCACGCATTGCACCGATGGATGCCCGCACGCGATGAGCAGGGCGTCGCGCGGCCGCGAGCCACGCTCACTGCCGCTGTTTCCGCTGCGCACCGTGCTGTTCCCGGGCGGACTCCTGCCGCTCAAGGTTTTCGAACAGCGATACGTCGAGATGACCAAGGCCTGCATGCGCGACGACGCACCGTTCGGCGTGTGCCTGATCACGCAGGGCGAGGAAGTCGCGACGCCCGACGGCGCGATCCCCGAATTCGCCGCCATCGGCACGCTCGCGCGCATCACGAACTTCGACATGCCGCAGCTCGGCATCCTGCATCTGCAGACGCAGGGCCTCGATCGGTTCCAGGTGCAGTCGCACCGCGTCGATGGTTCGGGACTCGTCGTGGGAACGGTCACGTCGATCGCCGAAGAGCCGCAGCACCCGTTGTCCGATTCGTACGCGCCGCTTGCACGCGTGCTGGAGCTCATCGCCGCGCGCATCGGTGCGCAGAACTTTCCCGCCGACGCCCATTACGACGATGCGTCGTGGGTCGGTTATCGACTCGCCGAACTGTTGCCTTTGCCGCTGTCAATCAAGCAGCGGATGCTGGAAGTGAACGACGCCAACGTGCGCCTCGCCGCGCTGAAGCAATTTCTCGAGCGGCAGGGCATCGTCTGACTCCATCGATCGTCATCGAAGGGCGCGGGACTCTTATAATCGGGCATCGCATTCGATCGCATTCCGCACCACCATGGCCGGCCACAGCAAGTGGGCGAACATCAAGCACAAGAAGGCCGCCGCCGACGCAAAACGCGGCAAGGTCTTCACGCGACTGATCAAGGAAATCACCGTCGCGTCGCGCCTCGGCGGCGGCGACCCGGGCGCGAATCCACGGCTGCGGCTGGCGATGGACAAGGCCACCGACCAGAACATGCCGAAGGACACGATCGAGCGCGCAATCAAGCGCGGCACCGGTGGCCTCGAAGGCGTTCATTACGAGGAAGTGCGCTACGAGGGCTACGGCATTCACGGCGCGGCCGTCATCGTCGATTGCATGACCGATAACCGCACGCGTACGGTCGCGGACGTTCGGCATGCGTTCTCCAAGCACGGCGGCAATCTCGGCACCGACGGGTCGGTCGCGGACCTGTTCCGCCATTGCGGGCAGCTCGTGTTCGCTCCCGGCACCGACGAGAACGCGTTGATGGACGCGGCGATCGACGCGGGGGCCGAGGATGTCGTCACGCACGACGACGGGAGCATCGAGGTCGTCACGGGACCGAACGACTTCATCGCAGTCAGGGATGCGCTCGCGCGCCATGGTCTCAAGCCCGAGTTCGCGGAAGTGACGATGAAGCCCGCGTCGGAAGTCGAGATGCGCGGCGAAGACGCGCAGCGCATGCAGAAACTCTTGGACGCGCTCGAAGCGATCGACGACGTGCAGGACGTCTACACTTCGGCCGTGATCGACGAGGTGTAGCGCGCATGCGACGCATCCTCGGCATCGATCCGGGTTTGCGCGTCACGGGCTTCGGCATCCTCGAAGCGCGAGGAAGCGAGCTCTGCTACGTCAAGAGCGGCTGCATTCGCGCGACCGGCAGCAGCCTGCCGATCCGCCTCGGCATCATCGTGCGCGATCTCGCCTTCGTCATCGCCGAAGAGCGTCCGACCGAGGTCGCCGTCGAGAAGGTGTTCGTCAACGTCAATCCGAATTCGACGCTGTTGCTCGGTCAGGCGCGCGGCGCGGCGATCGCCGCGGCGGTGCTCGCCGGCCTGCCCGTCACCGAGTACACGGCGGGCCAGGTGAAGCAGGCGGTCGTCGGCGCAGGACGTGCGCAGAAACCGCAGGTGCAGGAAATGGTGCGCCGCTTGCTCGCATTGCCAGGAATCCCTGCCGCAGACGCAGCCGACGCGCTGGCGGCCGCGATCTGTCATGCGCATGCGTCGACCGGCCTTGGCACGCTGGCGCGCAACGGCTATCGCGTGCGCGCAGGACGCCTGCTCGTCACGTGACGCCGTTTGCGCATCGCGCATGCGATAATCGCGGCGCCCAGATCTTTGCATCATGATCGGACGCCTCTCCGGCATCCTGCTCGAAAAGAATCCGCCGCAACTGCTGCTCGACGTGCAGGGCGTCGCGTACGAAGTCGACGTCCCGATGAGCACCTTCTACAACCTGCCGCAGAACGGCGAACGCGTCACGCTGTTCACGCATCTCGTCGTGCGCGAGGACGCGCACCTGCTGTACGGATTCGGCTCGGACAACGAGCGGCGCGCGTTTCGCCAGCTGCTCAAGGTCAACGGCATCGGCGCGAAGATCGCGCTGTCGGTGTTGTCGGGCCTGTCGGTGGCCGAGCTCGCGCAGGCGATCGCCGCGCAGGAGGCCGGCCGGCTGACCCGCGTTCCCGGCATCGGGAAGAAGACGGCCGAGCGACTTCTGCTCGAGCTCAAGGACAAGTTCGGCGCGGACGTCACGCAAACGGTCGGCGTCAATCGCGCGCCGCCCGCGATGTCCGACATCATGAATGCGCTGCTGGCGCTGGGCTACAACGATCGCGAAGCGTCGGCCGCGGTGCGGCAGCTTCCCGACGGCGTTGCCGTGGCCGACGGGATCAAGCAGGCGCTGAAAGCGCTCGCGAAGGCATGAACCGCGACTGCCGCGCCCCGATCCCCGCACCGGCCACGCCGGCCCTTCACGACGAAACGATGCCATGGCGATCGAGAACGACACGCTGACGCGCATCGTCGCGGGCCGCAGCGCCGGTACGCAGGAGGACGTCCTCGAGCGCGCACTGCGTCCGCGCCGACTCCACGAGTACATCGGACAGGAAAAGATTCGCGACCAGCTCGCGATCTTCATCGAGGCGACCAAACGCCGCAACGAAGCGCTCGACCACGTGCTCCTGTTCGGGCCGCCGGGGCTCGGCAAGACGACGCTGTCGCACATCCTCGCGCACGAGCTCGGCGTCAACCTGCGCCAGACGTCGGGGCCGGTGCTCGAGCGGCCCGGCGATCTCGCGGCGCTGCTGACGAACCTCGAGCCCCGCGACGTGCTGTTCATCGATGAAATCCACCGGCTCGCGCCCGTCGTCGAGGAAATCCTGTATCCGGCGCTCGAGGATTTCCAGATCGACATCATGATCGGCGAAGGCCCCGCCGCGCGCAGCGTCAAGATCGACCTGCCGCCGTTTACGCTCGTGGGTGCGACGACGCGCGCCGGCATGCTGACGAATCCGTTGCGGGACCGCTTCGGAATCGTCGCGCGGCTCGAGTTCTACACGCCGGCCGAGTTGACGCGGATCGTCACGCGCTCGGCGCAGTTGCTGTCGATCGCCGTCGCGCCCGAGGGCGCACTGGAAATCGCACGCCGTTCGCGCGGCACGCCGCGGATCGCGAACCGCCTGCTGCGACGCGTGCGCGACTATGCGGAAGTGCGTGCGGGCGGTGACGTGACGCTCGCCGTCGCCGACCAGGCGCTGTCGATGCTCGACGTCGACGCGTCCGGTCTCGACGTCATGGATCGCAAGCTGCTCTCGACCGTCCTCGACAAGTTCGGCGGCGGCCCGGTCGGCGTCGACAACCTCGCCGCGGCAATCGGCGAGGAACGCGACACGATCGAGGACGTGCTCGAGCCCTTCCTGATCCAGCAGGGCTTCCTGCAG
>DASSEA010000383.1:0-5906 GCA_035696805.1 Casimicrobiaceae bacterium | reverse complement strand
TTGCGGCCGGTCGAGCTCGCGCTCGAGCAACTGGGCCGCGCCGCGAATGCCGCCAAGAGGGTTCTTGATTTCGTGCGCGAGGCTTCGGATCAGCTCGCGATTCGCCTGCTGCTGCTCGTTCAGGCGCTCCTCGCGCGCGATTTTCAGCTGTTGATCGATGTGTCGGAACTCGAGCAGCCACGCGGCGTGCGGCGTGTCGATCGACGAGACCGTGCACGTCAGGTGGAGCTTCGGCTTGCCAGGAATGCCGAGCTCGAGTTCCTGCTCCGTATACGACGCACCCGACGCGTTCGCGCGCGCGATCGCGTGCGCGAGCGCGGTGTTCGCGCCGAACACGTCGGCGAGCGTGTGGAGGAGAAATTTCTGCCGCGACAGCTCGAAGAGGTTCTCCGCCGCCGGGTTCGCATGCGTGACGCGGCCGGCGGCATCGAGCAGCAACACGGCGGTTGCGAGCAGGTCGAGGTCCCGCGCCGGGGCCTCGTTCGACGGCACCTGGAACAGGCGCAGCTTCACCGGCGCGCGCATGGCGCCCACGGCGAGTCAGCGGATTGCGGCGAGCTCCTTGCGCAACGCGTCGACGTTGCGCTCGTGCAATTGCACGGTTTGCCGCAGTTTCGCGATGCGCTGGCGATAGCGTTCGGCGTCGTTCTGCTCGTCGGCGAGCGGCGGCGGCGCACCGTTGCCGTACGCAACGCGCGCCTCGCCGAGCAACTTTTCCTCGCTCGACAACTCGTCGTTGAGCACCTTGCGGCGCAGCTCGTCACGGCTTTTCTGCGCTTCGGGCTCGACGCGCGGAAAACCGGCCGGTGTCGGCGCCCTGGCGACGCCGTTGCCGGTGCCGGGCGCCCTCGCGCGCGGCGCATCGTCGGCGATGTCGCACGACAGCTTGCGCAGTCCCTTGCCCGGCGCGACGTTCGAATAGATGACATTCCCGTCGGCATCGACGTACTTGCAGATCGTCGCATTCGACGGTGCCGCGGCGGTGAGAGCAAGCGCGGCGCCGAGGATCGGCAGAACGCGGCGAGTCGCGTGCGGTGCATGGCGTCGTGTCATCCGCCGGAGTGTAGCGAACGCACCGCCGATCCAAAAGGGCAGGCCATGCGAGCGGCCCGCCCGCGCGTTGCGGCGACGGCACGCGACCGGCGCTCAGAGGCTGTAGTACATCTCGTATTCGATCGGATGCGTCGTCATGCGGAAACGCGTCACTTCCTCCATCTTGAGCTCGATGTACGCGTCGATCATGTCGTCGGTGAACACGCCGCCGCGCGTCAGGAACTCGCGATCGTGATCGATGCTCGCCAGCGCCTCGTCGAGCGACGCGCACGGATGCGGGACCTTCGCCGCTTCCTCCGGCTCGAGGTCGTACAGGTTCTTGTCCATCGGATCGCCCGGATGGATCTTGTTCTGCACGCCGTCGAGTCCGGCCATCAGCATCGCGGAAAACGCGAGATACGGATTGCAGGTCGGATCCGGGAAGCGCACTTCGACACGACGGCCTTTCGGGCTGCTGACATACGGGATGCGACACGCCGCGGAGCGGTTGCGCGCCGAGTACGCGAGGTTGATCGGCGCCTCGAAGCCGGGCACGAGCCGCTTGTACGAATTGGTGCCGGGGTTCGTGATGGCGTTCAGCGCCTTCGCGTGCTTGATGACGCCGCCGATGTAATACAGCGCGAAGTCGGACAGCCCTGCGTAGCCATCGCCGGCGAACAGGTTCTTGCCGTCCTTCCAGATCGACTGGTGGACGTGCATGCCCGAACCGTTGTCGCCGACGATCGGCTTCGGCATGAACGTCGCCGTCTTGCCGTAGGCGTGTGCGGTGTTGTGCACGCAGTACTTGAGGATCTGGAGCCAGTCCGCGCGCTGGACGAGCGGTGCGAACTTGGTGCCGATCTCGCACTGCCCCGCATTTGCGACTTCGTGGTGATGCACTTCCACCTCGACGCCCATCTGCTCGAGCGCGATGCAGATCGCCGAGCGAATGTCCTGCAGCGAATCGACCGGAGGCACCGGGAAGTAGCCGCCCTTGATGGACGGGCGGTGACCCATGTTGCCGCCTTCGAATTTCTCCGCCGACGACCACGACGCCTCGGCCGAGAAGATCTTGCAATAGCTTCCCGACATGTCGATCGACCATTCGACCGCATCGAAGATGAAGAACTCGGGTTCCGGACCGAAATACGCGACGTCGCCGAGGCCCGTCGACTTCAGATACGCTTCTGCGCGCTTGGCGAGCGAACGCGGATCGCGCTCGTATCCCTTGCCGTCGGCCGGCTCGACGACGTCGCACGTGAGGAGCAGCGTCGTCTCGTCCATGAACGGGTCGAGATTGGCGGTCGCGGGATCGGGCATCAGCAACATGTCCGACGCCTGGATGCCCTTCCAGCCCGCGATCGACGAGCCGTCGAACGCGTGACCCAATTCGAACTTGTCCGCGTTGAACGCCTTCGCCGGCACCGATACGTGCTGCTCCTTGCCGCGCGTGTCGGTGAAGCGAAGATCGACGAACTTCACTTCCTTGTCCTTGATGAGCTTCAGCACATCGGTTGCGGTCGTCATTTGATCGGGGTCTCCTGATTCGGGGCGCACGCGCCGCTTCGACGCTGCGAACGACTTCATGTTAGCGGCTTCCGTGCCATGCCGATGCTCGTAGCAAGCCGTTGATTCTGAATATATTTTAAACCCTTAGCGCCACCCCGGTGCAGCACACTGCACCGGATTGGGGCGTCGACTATAGCGCGCGCGCCCGAATGGTGCAACGACTCACGGGTAGAAAAGGTAGAGGCGGTAGCCGGCCTGCTGCGTTGCGCTCGCATCGAGGAATACGCGCACGACGTGCTCGCCATTCGCAGGGATCCCGCGGTGCGGATCGGCAGCGCCGCCGGCGTACTCCGCAGGCGCGAACGCGCGGCGCGCGACGATGCGATCCGACGCGTCGGTCAGCGTCAATTCGAGGTACGGGAATGCGATCGCATGCGTCGAACGGTTGCGCAGCGTCGCAGACAGCAGCAGGAGTCCGCGATGCGCGGGATCGGCCTGCAGATCCGACGCGTCGATCGACAGCGCGCCAGCATCCCGCGGCGGTTCGATCGTGCAACCGAACAGCGCGCATGCGGCACTGAGCAGCGGCCGCGATGCAGGCGCGTTTGCCGCCAGCGCGTCCCGGTATTCGAAGAGCGCCTGCGCGAGCAGCGCCACGATCAGCAACGCGCCCGCGGCAGCGTACAGGCGCGTCGACGGAACACCGGTCGTTGGGTGTTGCTTCCACTCGAAACGCGAGGCGGGGCTTCGCTGCGCGAACCCGGATGGTGCGAGCGCT
This sequence comes from Casimicrobiaceae bacterium, assembly GCA_035696805.1. GTDB lineage: Bacteria > Pseudomonadota > Gammaproteobacteria > Burkholderiales > Casimicrobiaceae > VBCG01. The sequence continues at coordinate 2,587 of DASSEA010000383.1, read as the reverse complement.
GCCGGTTCCGGCTCCCGGGTCGCGTCCGTCGGTCCGACGGTTGCCGCATCGGGAGCGTCTTCCGCAAGGCTCGTCTCATCACGCGTTGCTTCGTCGGCGGTTCCTTCGTCGGGGCTTGGTACGGCGCTCGTTCGCTCGCCGGCGGCTCCTTCGTCGGCGGCTCCCTCGTCGGCGGCTCCTTCGTGGGCGGCGCCTTCGTGGGCGGCGCCTTCGTGGGCGGCTCCTTCGCCGGCGGCTCGTTCATCGGAGGCTCCTGCGACGGCGGTTGCTTCGACGGCGGTTCCGTCACTGGCGACGGTGTCGATCGCGGTCGCTGCATCGGCTTCGAGGCTGCCTGTCTCATCGGAGAGTCCTTCGGCGAGGTCGCCGGCGTAGGTGTCAAATTCCGCCGTTTCGTCTAAATGCGCCGCCGGCTGCTCCGGCGCATCGACCGGCCTCGGCGGCGGCGTGGCGTCGAGCGACACGTGTTCTGCGTTCGCGTCGAAAACCGCCCGGCAATGCCCGCAACGGACCTGGCCCTCGCGCAACGCGAGTTGCGCCGCGGTGACCCTGAACACCGTCGAGCACCCCGGACAACGCGTCAAGATGGCGTCGGTCATGCGCGGGTCAGCGATGCCTGCTTCGCGCGCCGGCGAGCAGCACCCAGCCGTCGGCGACGCGCCACGCGTCGATCGCGAATGCATCGCGGTACGCGGCAATCACATCGAGCCTTTGCGTCTCGAGGATCCCTGACAGCGCAATGCACCCGTCGCCGGCGGTGCGTGCGGTGAGCGCCGGTGCGAGTAGGCGCAGCGGATTCGCGAGAATGTTCGCGACGACGAGATCGAAGGTGCCCGCCGGCAGCGCGTCGACGGACATGAACGTGCTGTCGACGCCGTTACGTTGCGCATTGCCGGCCGCCGCCTCGATGGCCTGTGGATCGATGTCAGTACCGACCGTGCGAGCGGCGCCCAGTTTCGCGGCGGCGATTGCGAGAATCCCCGAGCCGCAGCCGTAGTCGAGCACCGAGCAACCCGGCTTGACCTGCTCGCGCAACCAGGCAAGGCAAAGCTGCGTCGTCGGGTGCGATCCGGTGCCGAACGCGACGCCGGGGTCGAGCGTCACGACGCGCGCATCGTAGCGCGGCGGCTCGCACCACGAGGGCACGATCCAGAAGTCGTCGGCGATGCGGATAGGCTGGAACTGCGCTCGGGCCGCCATGACCCAGTCGCGGTCGGCCACCTCGTACGCGTCGTACGCCGGCAGCGTCTGATCGATGGACCGTGCCGCGCGGCGCACGATCGCATCGGCATCGTCACCTTGCCGCAGCAGCGCAGTCAACCGCGAGATCGGCCACCATTGCGGCGCCCCATCGATGCGCTCGTCGAACATCGCCGCTTCGTCGGGCGTGCCCGCACCCGGATCGGCGGCTTCGACCGACAACGCGCCCGCAGCGAGCAGGCTGTCCGACCACGCGTCCGCGGCGGACGCGTCGACGTCGAAGCGCAACGCGATGAAGCTCATGCGTCGGCCTCATTGCACCACCGACACCCTGCCAACGCCGGCGCGTCGGCCTCCCCGCAATCGTGCGGCGCCGCCCCCTGCGGGCCTCGGCTCGGCTTCGCCTCGCCCGCCGCACTCATGCGGCCTGCTTGCGTTTCGCGAGCCGCTCCTCGAGGTAGTGGATCGACGTGCCGCCGCGGAGGAATTTCTCGTCGAGCAGCAGCTCCTGGTGCAGCGGAATGTTCGTGCGGATTCCGCTCACGACCATCTCGGACAGCGCCACGCGCATCCGGGCAATCGCCTGTTCGCGCGTGTCGCCATACGTGATCACCTTGCCGATCATCGAATCGTAGTTCGGCGGAACGAAGTAATTCTGATAGGCGTGCGAGTCGACGCGCACGCCCGGGCCGCCGGGCGGATGCCATGCGGTGATGCGACCCGGCGAAGGCACGAACGTCCACGGGTCCTCGGCATTGATCCGGCACTCGATCGCGTGTCCGCGCCGCACGACGTCGCGCTGGCGAAAGCGCAGCTTCTGGCCGGCCGCGATGCGGATCTGTTCCTGCACGATGTCGATGCCGGTGATCATCTCGGTGACCGGATGCTCGACCTGCACGCGGGTGTTCATTTCGATGAAGAAGAACTCGTCGTTCTCGTAGAGGAACTCGAACGTGCCGGCACCGCGATAGGCGATCTTGCGGCACGCCTCGGCCGCGCGCTCGGCGATTCGCGTCAGCGCGCGCGCGTTGACACCGGGCGCGGGCGCTTCCTCGATGATCTTCTGGTGCCGCCGCTGCATCGAGCAGTCGCGTTCGCCGAGCCAGACCGCGTTCTTGTGCGTGTCCGCGAGCACCTGGATCTCGATGTGGCGCGGGTTCTGGAGGAACTTCTCCATGTAGACCGCGGGGTTCGCGAACGCCGCGCCGGCCTCGGCGCGCGTCATCTGCACCGCCGAGACGAGCGCTGCCTCGGTGTGGACGACGCGCATGCCGCGCCCGCCGCCACCGCCGGCCGCCTTGATGATGACCGGGTAGCCGATCGTGCGCGCGATGCGGATGATCTCCTTCGGGTCCTCGGGCAACGCGCCTTCGGAGCCGGGCACGCA
>DASSEA010000382.1:0-2208 GCA_035696805.1 Casimicrobiaceae bacterium | reverse complement strand
GACCGGGTGGTCGCTACCGTCGGTGTCGACAACCTGGTCATCGTCGACACGCCGGACGCGCTGCTGGTCGCGCACCGCGATCACCTGCAGCGCGTGCGCGAAGTAGTGGGGGAGCTGAAAGCCCGCGGCCACGACACGTACAAGCTGCACAAGACCGTCGCCCGGCCATGGGGCGCGTATACGGTGTTGCAGGAAGGACCGGGCTTCAAGATCAAGCGCATCGAGGTCAGGCCCGGCGGCGCCCTGTCGCTGCAGCTTCACCACCGGCGCGGCGAACACTGGGTCGTCGTCAGCGGGGAAGCGCGCGTCACCAATGGCGACCGTGTGTATCCGCTTCAAGTCAACGAATCGACGTTCATCCCGATCGAGACGCGGCACCGGCTCGAAAATCCCGGTGACGAGCCGCTGGTCATGATCGAAGTGCAGTGCGGCGATTACCTGGGCGAAGACGACATCGTGCGCTTCGACGACAAGTACGGTCGCATCGCGCATTGAGGTCTCCGTCGCCGGCGGCCGGTCCGCCGCCCTTCGTTCCCCTTCCGCGCCTTCTGCCCGCTCTGCCGCTTCCCGGGCGCAAGGCCGTCGCACAGCCGTTCGCCGGTTCCGCCGACGCGCTGGCCCTGTCGCAAGCCGCGACTGACGCTGCGCAGCGCCGGCAGCTTGTAGCCGTCGTGTGCGCCGCCGCGCTGGCCGCGCAGCGTCTCGCGGCGGAGATCGCGTGGTTCGCGCCCGCGCTGAAGATCGCCGTCCTGCCCGACTGGGAGACCCTGCCGTACGATCATTTTTCCCCGCACCAGGATCTGGTGTCGGAGCGGCTGGCAACGCTCTATCGCATGTCGCGCAGCGATTGCGATGTGGTGATCGTCGCGGCGACGACGGCGTTGTACCGCTTCGCGCCTCCGTCGTATCTCGCGGCGTTCACTTTTTTCATCGAACAGGGGGAAACGCTCGATGTCGATCGACTGCGCTCGCAGCTCGCGCTGGCCGGCTATCAGCATGTGACGCAAGTCGTCTCTCCGGGTGAATTCGGCATACGGGGCGGACTGATCGACCTGTTTCCGATGGGAAGCCCGCTGCCCTATCGCATCGACCTGTTCGACAACCAGATCGAATCGATCCGCACTTTCGACGTCGACACTCAGCGCACCGTCTATCCGGTGCCGCGCGTGCGGCTGCTTCCGGCACGCGAGTTTCCGCAGGATGAAGCGGGCCGGACGCGCTTTCGCGGGCGGTTCCGCGAGGTATTCGAAGGCGATCCGTCGAAGTCGCCGCTGTACAAGGACGTGTCGAACGGCATCATGCCGGCCGGCATCGAGTACTACCTGCCGCTGTTTTTCGACGCGACCGCGACGCTGGGCGAGTATCTGCCGCCGGAGGCCGTCGTCTGCTTGCATGGCGACGTGCCTTCGGCGATCCGGCGCTTCTGGGAGGACACCGACGCGCGCTACCGGCTGTTGCGAGGCGATCGCGCCCGACCGCTGCTCGCACCGAGCGAACTGTTCGTGTCCGAGGACGAGTTCCATCGCGTGCTCAAGCCGTTCGCCCGCATCGAGCTGGTCCCGGATCGACCGGCTGCGTCTGTCGAGCCGGCGGCTTCCGCGGACGACGCGGCCGGGCGACCGGACGAGGATGCGGACGCGGCGGCGCCGACGGGGGCCCCGGCACAGGTCAGGCGGTCGCGCCGCGGCCACGCCACCCATGCCCTTCCTCCGGTCCAGGTCGATCGCCGTGCCGACGATCCGCTGCGCGCGCTCAAGCGCCACGTGACCGCCACGCCCGAGCGCGTATTGATCGCGGCGGAGAGTCTCGGCCGGCGCGAAACCATGCAGCAGTATTTCGCCGAATACGGATTCAAGCCGGCGGTGGTCGCCGACTGGGCGGAGTTCATCGCCGGCGATGCGAGTCCGGCGCTGGTTGCAAGCCCGCTCCATGCCGGCTTCGTCTGGCCCGAGGCGAACATCTCGCTGATCACCGAGGCCGAGCTCTACGCGGGCGTCGTGCGCCGGCCCGGCAAGCGCGAGGCGCGCCGCAGCAACGTCGACGCGATGCTGCGCGACCTGTCCGAGGTGCGGATCGGCGACCCTGTCGTGCACGAGCAGCATGGCATCGGCCGCTATCTCGGCCTGACGACGCTCGATCTCGGCGACGGGCCGAACGAATTCCTGCACCTGCTCTACGCGAACGACGCCAAGCTCTACGTCCCGGTGT
>DASSEA010000381.1:0-2041 GCA_035696805.1 Casimicrobiaceae bacterium | reverse complement strand
TGCCGTACTCCTCGCCGCCGAAGACGACGGTCGGGATGCCCTGACGCTGGTATTCCATCGCCGCGTCGTAGATCGGCATGCGCTCGGCAGCGCTGCCGCGGCCATGGTAGAGCGTCACGCCGCCTTCGACGCGCGATCCATCGGGATTCGCGGGCAGCATCAGGTTCTTGATCCGCACGTTCGCGAACGTGCCGCGCAGCATCACTTCGTGATTGCCCCGGCGCGAGCCGTAGCTGTTGAAGTTGCCGACCGAGACGTCGTGCTCCTGCAGGTAGAGGCCGGCGGGGGAGGTCGGCTTGATCGATCCCGCCGGAGAGATGTGATCGGTCGTGACGGAGTCGCCGAAGATGCCGAGCGCCCGTGCGCTGCGGATGTCGCAGATCGCGCCCGGCGTCATCCGGAAGCCGTCGAAGAACGGCGGCTTTGCAATGTAGGTCGAGCGCGGCCAGTCGTAGACCTGACCGGTCGAACCGGCGATCGTCTTCCACATCGGGTTCGTGTTCGCGAGGTCGCCGTAGAGCCTTCGGAACGTGGAGGGGTCGCGCGCGTAACTCAGCAGTGCGGCGACTTCGTGCGACGTCGGCCACACGTCGCGCAGGAATACGGGCCCGTCCTTGCCATGGCCGAGCGGCTCGGTCGTCAGGTCCTTGAGAACCGTGCCGGCAATCGCGTAGGCGACGACGAGTGGCGGCGACGCAAGGAAATTCGCCTTCAGGTTCGGGTGGATGCGCGCTTCGAAATTGCGGTTGCCCGAAAGCACGGCCGCGCAGACGAGATCGTGCCGCGCGATCGCATCGTTGATCTCGGGCGCGAGATCGCCCGCATTGCCGATGCAGGTCGTGCAACCGTACGCCGCGACGTCGAAGCCGAGTTGCTCGAGGTAGCGAAGCAAGCCGGTCTTCTGCAGGTAATCGGTGACGACGCGCGATCCCGGCGCAAGCGACGTCTTGATGTGCGGCTTGACGGTGAGTCCCTTGTCGACCGCCTTTTTCGCGAGCAGTCCCGCCGCCAGCAGCACGCTCGGGTTCGACGTATTCGTGCACGACGTGATCGCAGCGATCAGCACGTCGCCGTTGCCGATGTCGACCGGCGCCGGCGACACCGGTACGACGGGATCGGGCGTCGGACGATTGTTGACCATCTCGACGTAATCGCGCGGCATGCCGTTGCGCGGCACCTGCTGCTGCGCGTCGCTGATCGCGCCGCGGCCTGCGACCATGGGCATCGTCGTGAAGCGTTCGCGCAATTTCGCGGCGGGCTGCGAAAAGCCATCGCTGCCCGTCTTGCAGAAGAGCTCGGCGAACCGCGACGCGAGCTTCGGCAGTTCGATGCGGTCCTGCGGCCGTTTGGGACCGGCGAGCGACGGGCTGATCGTGGACAGGTCGAGCGTCAGCGCCTTCGTGTAATCGATCTGGCCCGCGACCGGCACGCCGAAGAGCCCCTGCGCCTTGAAGTAATGCTCGAAGGCGTCGAGTTGCGCATCCGTGCGACCGGTAGCGCGCAGGTAGTCGACGGTGGCCGTGTCGACCGGGAAGAAGCCCATCGTCGCGCCGTATTCGGGCGCCATGTTGCCGATCGTGGCACGATCGGGCACCGACAGCGTCGCCGTGCCTTCGCCGAAGAATTCGACGAACTTGCCGACGACCTTCTCCTTGCGCAGCATCTCGGTGACGGTCAGGACGAGGTCGGTGGCCGTTGCGCCTTCCGGCATCCTTCCCTTGAGTTCGACGCCGACGACGTCCGGGGTCAGCAAATACACGGGCTGGCCGAGCATCCCGGCTTCGGCTTCGATGCCGCCCACGCCCCAGCCGACGACGCCGATGCCGTTGATCATCGTGGTGTGGCTGTCGGTGCCGACGAGCGTGTCGGGGTAGTACACGCCGTCCGCGGTCTTGTGCACGCCGCGCGCGAGGTACTCGAGATTGACCTGGTGGACGATGCCGATGCCCGGCGGGACGACCTTGAACGTGTCGAATGCCTGCATTCCCCACTTCATGAACTGGTAGCGCTCGGCGTTGCGCTCGAACTCGAGCTTCATGTT
>DASSEA010000380.1:0-4669 GCA_035696805.1 Casimicrobiaceae bacterium | reverse complement strand
TGAAATTCGCGTAGAAGAACGCCGCGTCGTCGTCGCGTGCGTCGAGGCGATACCAGACGTGACGACGGCCCGTCGCATGGACGTGCGCGGCGACCAGCGTGGACTTGCCGCTCCCGGAGACCCCGGTCAGCCAGCGCGCAGCAGCGCGCGGGCGGCGCAGCGCGGCGAGTGCAGCCGACCGCTCGATCGTGCCGTCGAGCGACGGCGCGGCCGCCTTGAACCCCGCCACCTCGACTTCACCTGCCATCGCGTCCTGCGACGGAACGAGGGAAACGCAGGCTACGGGAATAGACTCCGCGACGTCAAGGAACGACTGATTGATCCGACCCCGAAGTCCCGGGCAGCACGATCACGTCGTTCGGCGCGAACGCCACGCCGGCCCGATCACCGCGCGCGATCGGCTTGCGCACGTCCGCATCGAACACGAGCAATTCTCCCCACGGCGTGCCAAGCACGTATTCGATGCGACTGCCGAGATAGGCCGCGCGCAGGCACTCCGCCGCCAGCACGCCCTCGCCCGCTGCGACCAGCCGCAGCCGATGCGGCCGGACGGCAAGCGTTGCCGGACCCGCGGCGACGCCGTCGGCATCCACGCGTACGCGAACGCCGCCCGCGCTGAAGTACGTCGCGCGCGAATCGCGAACGAGCTCGCCGTTCACGAGATTGGCATCGCCGATGAAGTCCGCGAGGAATCGGCTCGCCGGCGCCTCGTAGAGTGCGGTCGGCGTTCCCTGCTGCGCGATTCGGCCGGCATCCATCACGATGACCTGGTCGGAGACGGCGAGCGCTTCCTCCTGGTCGTGCGTGACGTAGATCACCGTGAGCTCGAGCGATTGCTGCAGTTCCCGGATCTCCTGCCGCACCCGCCGGCGCAACTTGGCATCCAGGTTCGACAGCGGTTCGTCGAACAGCAGCACCGCGGGCTCGAGAACGAGCGAGCGCGCGACGGCAACGCGCTGCTGCTGGCCGCCGGAGAGCTCCGACGGCAATCGCGCTTCGAGACCGGCGAGCCCGAGCATCGCGAGCTTGCCCTGCGCCACTTCGCGCGCCTTGTCCCTGCTCATTCCCATCGACAACGGGCCGTAACAGACGTTGTCCAGCACGTTCATGTGCGGGAACAGTGCGTACGATTGGAACACCATGCTGACATCGCGTTCGTTTGCGGCGCGGCGCGTGACGTCCTTGCCGCCGATGACGATGCGGCCGCTCGTTACGGGCTCGAGCCCAGCCACCATACGCAGCGTCGTTGTCTTGCCGCACCCCGACGGTCCCAGCAGCGTGACGAGCTGCGCCGGATGTACTTCGAACGACACGTCGTCGACGGCCGCGACGTCGCCGTAGCGCTTCGACACGCGATCGAACACGACGCCACCCGCCGCCTTCATCGTCGATACCCGTTCCGTCGGTTGCAACGCTTCGACGACATTCAATGTCCTGTCGCCAGCACGGCCACCGCGCGACGGCCGAGTTTCGCTTCGCCGACGAGCTTCTGCATGCCGAGGAGGACGGCAAGCATGAAAGCCATCAATACCGACGAATAGACGATGGCGAGCGGGTACTCGCCCGCCTCCACGCGATTGATGATGTAGACGGTCGCGAGGTTGTATTTCGCCGTCGCGAGGAAGATCACCGCACTGACGGCGGTCATCGCGTGCGTGAAGCTGAACACGAGGGTCGCGAGGATCGCCGGCCGCAGCAGCGGCATGACGACGCGCATCAGGGTACGGTACGTCGAGGCGCGCAGCGTCGCCGACGCTTCATCGAGCGTGCGATCGATCTGCGCGAGCGCGGCGACGCCTGCGCGTACGCCCACCGGCATGTTTCGAAACACGAAGCAGAGCACCAGGATTGCCATGCCACCGGTCAGTTCGAGCGGCGCGACGTTGAATGCGACGATGTACGACACGCCGATCACCGTGCCGGGCACGGCGAAGCTCACGAGCGTCAGGAACTCGAACGCCCGGCGGCCGGCGAACCGATGGCGCGTGATGACGTACGCCGACAGCAACCCGACGAGCGCAGTGAGCGGCGCCGCGATCGCCGCAACCTCGATGGTGTTGAAGAGGCTGTCCCAGGCCGATCCGCTGAAGAACAGTCCGCGCGGGCCCCATTCGGCGCCGAAGCCTGCACCGAGATGATGGAATGTCGGCGTCATGTCGCCGCGACCGATGTCCCGCACGAAGCCGCCGGTCAGGATCACCGCGTAGCAGACGAGCGTGAAGGCGATCCACAGCGCCGCGAGCCAGAAGCACGTCAGCCACAACGAACGCGGCAGCTGCGCAGGCGCACCCCCGTCACCCTTGCCGCTTACGGTGACGTACGACAGGCGACCGACCCAGCGCTGCTGCAGGAAGAACGCGAGCAGCGTCAATCCGAGCAGCACCATCGCGAGCACCGCCGCGCGTCCGGCGTCGTACTGGGCGCCAGCGACGGCAAAGAAGATCTTCGTCGACAACACGTCGAAGTTGCCGGCGAGCACGATCGGATTGCCGAAGTCGGCGAGGCTTTCGACGAAGCCCAGCAGGAACGCGTTCGCCAGCGCAGGGCGCAGCAGCGGCCACGTGACGGTACGGAACACGCGCGCTCGCGTCGCGCGCAGCGTCTGCGCAGCTTCCTCGAGCGCCGGGCTGATCGCGCCGAGCGCACCGTAGAGCAACATGAACGCGATCGGCGTGAACGTCAAAAGCTGCGCGAGCGTGACGCCCGGCAGGCCGTAGATCCAGCGTGAGCGCGACAGGCCGAACAGCGTGTCGAGCCAGCCGGTCACGAGCCCCGTGCGGCCGAACAGCACGACCAGCGCGAGGGCGATGACGAACGGCGGCGTGATGATCGGCAGGATCGACATCACCTTGAGCAGGCCTGCGTAGCGCTTGCCGCCGCGCTGTACGACGAGCGCCAGCATCAGCCCGAGCAGCGTCGAGAACACGCCGACGATCGCCGCCAGCAGCGCGGAGTTGATTGCAACGCCGCAGCGCGTGCCGCCGCCGAAGCAGCCAAGGCCCCAGATGTCCGCCGTCAGCAGACGCTCGCCGACCAGTTGCGGAGCGAAGCGGCCGCGCGCGTCGAGCACTGCCGCAACCAGCGCGCTGCCGACCGGATAGAAGATGAAGACGAGCAGCAGCACGGCGATCGTGACGACGATCGTCGCAATCGTCACGTTTCCGCTGAACAGCCCGCTCCGCGCGAGTGCGCGCGCGAGACACAGCGTGAACCCTAGCAGCGCGAGCGCCGCACCGATGCCGAACGGCGGACCGTTGACGCCGGCGACGAATCCCTGACCGAATCCCCACGCGAGACCAAAACCGGCCGCGATAGCGGTCGCTCGCGCACTGCCGAGCCACGCACCAACGAGGGCGACGATCGCCGCCGCGAACAGTGGGCCCAGCGCGGCGCTCGTCGCGTATTGCGGCCACCTCGCGCCTGAAACGACGAGACCGAGCGCCGGAGACCCGCCGGTCGCGGCCCATGGAATCGCGGCCAGTGCGACGAGCGTCAGCGCGGCGATGATCGCCGTCGGCGTGTCGCGGACACTCGCGGCGGCGCCGGGAAGGGGAAGCGCCGCCGCGGTCGTGGCCATTGGGGTCGACTTCGGGGTCAGAGCAAGAAGTCGACTTGTTGCTCTGACCCCAAAGCGCTACTTCGGCAGCGCGTAAACCTCCTTGTCCCACTTGGTAAGGAGGCGCGTGCGCTCCGCCGACGAACCGTATTTCACGAAGTCGTAGTTGATCAGCTTGATTTCCGAGAACTTGGGTGCCTGCGGCGGCGGGGTCACGTTCCTGTTCGAGGGCACCTGGTACGACACCTTCGCCTGTGCGCCGATCGCCTGGGCTTCCGACGTGAGCGCCCAGTCGTACCACTTCTTGGCGTTCTCCAGGTTCTTGGCGCCCTTGATGATGCTCATGCTGCCGATTTCGTAGCCGGTGCCTTCGCACGGCGACACGATCGTCACCTGCGCGCCGCCGACGGCCTGGACCACGGCGTCGTGCTGGAACGTGATGCCGACGAGGCTCTCACCCGTGGCCGCCGCGCGTGCGGGCGCCGCGCCCGACTTCGTGTACTGGTTGATGTTCTTGTGCAGCGCCTTCAGGTAATCGAACGCCTTGTCCTCGCCCATCAGCTGCACGAGCGTCGCGAGCATCGTGTACGACGTGCCCGATGAATTCGGATTCGCGACCTGGATCTCGTCCTTGAACTGCGGCTTCGTGAGATCGGCCCAGCATTTCGGCTCGGCAATGTTCTTTTTCTTGAGTTGCTCGGTGTTGTAGCTGTAACCGAGCGCGCCGGCATAGACGCCCACCGTGCGTCCCTTGGACGCGTCCCACTGCCGAACCGCCCAATCCTGGAGCTCGGCCATCTTCGGCGACTTGTACGCCTCGGTCAGCCCTTCCTCCGCCGCCTGCAGATGCGGATCGCCGGTGCCGCCCCACCAGATGTCGCCGCGCGGGTTCGATGCTTCAGCCTTGATCTGCGCGTAGAACTCGCCCGAGCTCTTGCGCGTCATCAGCACCTTGATGCCCGTCGTCTTCTCGAAGGCCGCGACCATCGGACGGCACCATTCCTCCTGCACCGTGCAATACAGCACGAGTTCACCCTGGGCGGCCGCCGCGAGCGGCATCGCGAACAGCATCGCGGGCAGGACGCCGCGCAACCATGTTGACAACCGCATCAT
>DASSEA010000379.1:0-4394 GCA_035696805.1 Casimicrobiaceae bacterium | reverse complement strand
CCGTTCTCGCCGCGGCGATTCACGAACCAGGCCGCGATCGACCTCGCGCGCCGTCTCGTCGAACTCGCACCGGGAGATCTTGGCAAGGTGCTGTTCGCGCCGGGTGGAACCAGTGCGGTCGGAATGGCGCTCAAACTCGCCCGAGTCGCGACCGGTCGCCACAAGACCGTTTCGATGTGGGACGCGTTTCACGGTGCATCGCTCGATGCGATTTCGGTCGGCGGCGAGGCATTGTTTCGCCGCGACGTCGGTCCGCTGCTGCCGGGGACCGAGCACGCGCCACCCTGCGATCCGCGGGGCTGCCAGTTTGGATGCGGTGGAACCTGCAACGCGCGTTGCGCCGAGTATGTCGAATACGTGCTGGCAAAGGAAGAGGACGTCGCCGCCGTCATCGTCGAAACGATTCGCTCGACCGACGTGCAGGTCCCCCCGCGCGCGTACTACGAAACGCTGCGGCGAGCGTGCGACCGCCACGGCGCGCTGCTGATACTCGACGAGATTCCAATCGGCCTCGGCCGGACGGGCACGATGTTCGCCGTGGAACGATACGGCATCGTCCCGGACATGCTGGTCGTCGGCAAGGGTCTCGGCGGCGGCATATTCCCCATGGCCGCGCTGATCGCACGAGAGGGCCTCGACGTCGCCGCCGAGCGTGCGCTCGGCCACTACACGCACGAGAAAAGCTCCGTCGGTTGCGCGGCGGCGCTCGCGACGCTCAGCGTCATCGAGGACGAGCGGTTGCTCGAGCGTTCGCAACGACTCGGCGCGCGCGCACTCGACCGCTTGCGCGAACTGCAACGGCGTTCGCCCATCGTCGGCGATGTGCGCGGCATCGGCTTGCTGCTCGCGATCGAGCTGGTCGATCCCGCGAGCGGCGCGCCGGCGCGCGATGCCGCGGAACGCGTACTGTATGACTGCCTGACGCGAGGCCTCTCGTTCAAGGTGGGCCAGGGCAACGTGATCGTGCTCGCACCGCCACTCGTCATCGCGGACGACGACCTCGATCGCGCGCTCGACATCGTCGAGGCGGCGATCGTCGCCACGGTCTGACCGCGTGCCGAAGATCGTTCGCACCGACGGCGAGCTCGAATTGCCGCACGTCGATCGCGTGCTGCGTGAATCCGGCGCGGACCTCATCGTTCTTCCCGACGCGGTTACGCGTGAGCGACTCACCGCCGAAATACGCGACGCGGAGCTGCTGTTGATGTGTTACACGCCCGTTCCCGCGCAGATCATCGAAAGCGCGAGATGGTTGAAGGGCATCGTCAAGTACGGCGTCGGCATCGATGCCATCGACATCGACGCGGCGAAGCGCCGGCGCATCCCCATCGTCAACGTGCCGGAATACGCGGAGGAAACGGTCGCCGAAGGCGCCCTCGCGCTGATGCTCGCGGTAGCGCGCAAGTTCAAGCCGTTGCAACGCGAGATGGAGGCACGCGGCTGGGTGTGGCCGAAGTCACGATGGCTGGCGTCGGACCTCGCGGGCAAGACGCTCGGACTCGTCGGCGTCGGCAGGATCGGTACCAAGGTCGCGCGCATGGCGGGGCACGGATTCCGGATGAACGTCCTCGGCTACGTCCCGTTCGTCGATCGCGACGCAATGAAACATGCCGGCGTCGACAAGTGCGACGAGCTGCATGCATTGCTCAGGCAGAGCGACGTCGTTTCCGTCCACGCCGTGCTGACGCCCGAAACCCGGCAACTGATCGGCGAACGCGAATTCGCCTGCATGAAGCCGAGCGCCATGTTCATCAACGTTTCGCGCGGCGCGATCGTCGACGAACAAGCGCTCGTCGACGCGCTCGAATCGAAAACGATCGGGGGCGCCGGGCTCGACGTCTATGGCGCCGAGCCGCTCAGGCTGACCGGACATCCGCTGGCCACGCTGCACACGATGGACAACGTGATCCTGTGGCCGCACCTGACGTTCTACACCGCCGAAGCGATGAAGCGGCTGGAGGATGAAACGCTCGAGCGATGCTTCGAAATACTCGAGGGACGGCCGGTGCTCGTCAAGTCGCGCGATCCCCGTTTGCGCGCGCAAACCGAAGGCGTGCGATTCCCCGATTGATGCGTCGGCGACGACGCGGCCGGAACCCTTCGCTCGCAACGACTTCAGGTGCTCGGCGATCGCCGGCCCGACGGACATCAACGGCTGCGCCGCCCGGTGCGCGACCAGATCCCTGCGCGCTGCCTCGAAGGCGTGCGCCAGGTCGTCATTGCGACGCATCGCGACGCCGAAGAACGCATCGCCGAACGACGACGGACGGATGCCGCCGGCGCAATCGCCGCCGCGCACATCGCCGGCCGACGACGCAATGACCACGGTTTCGTCGTCTTTCAGCGCGTCGATCCACGCACCGGCCTCACACGTCGACACGACGATGATCCGCCAGCGGATGGCTGCGGCATCGAGCAGTTGCCGCAATCCCTGCGCCGATAGGGATGCAAGCTGCAGCGGGGGATTGACGGCGGCAAGCGCATGATCCGGTCCCGACGCTCCCGTCAAGTAAACCATGACGACGTCGTCGTCGGCGTCGATCACGTCGCCGATTTCGAGCAGCACTTTGCGCAGGTGCGTGATGCTCGCGAAGGGTCGCTCGGCGACCGTCAGCGGACTGTTCAGCAGCACGACCGACCGGCCATTCGTGCTCCAGCGCTCGTCCATCGTGCGTTGAGCTGCGTCGACGTCTGCCGCGAAGCCGGGCCGACGCGCGTCCGGGGCGAACCCCACGAAGTACAGATCGGTCACGCCGGGCCGTTCGTCCTCCAGCGCGTCGAGCGCGCGGTCCAGCATGAATTCCTGCGCGGCGAGCACGGCCTCCGACGCAGGACTCACCGCGTCGGCATTGGACGGCGTCGCGTCGAACTGCTGCCACCAGGGCTCGAGCGGCCCGAGCAGCGGCGCGAACCAGAGCGGCGCGATCAGCAGGACCCCACCCGCGACGGCCCAGGCACGGCGGCGCCGCCGGACGGGGTCGAGACATACGTAGACCGCCCGCACCGCGATGACGAACATCCACGCGAGCACCGCGTATTCGAGAATCGCCTTGGTTCGCGCCGAAACGGCCGAGTTCGCCTGCGGCAGGTCGGGCAGCACGTGGATGACCTGGATCAACGGAAACGATGCAAGCACGACGATCGGCAGCGCCAGGTACAGCTCGCCGTCGCGTCGCAAGATCGCGATCAGCGCGCTCGTCAGCGCGAGCAGTCCCAGCGCGAAGATTTCACCGTGCAGACCCAGCATCGAAAAGCGCGTGTCGTTTGCTGCACGCACCCAGTCGGCATCGATGTCGATGGCCGCTGAAAGGAGCACGATCAGCAGCAGTTGCAACGCCGAGATGCGGAACGACGCGCGCGAGACCGGCATGAACAGCGCAAGGCGCAGTCCCGCGACCAGATTGCGGCCGAGCGCGTGGATCGCGGAATGGACCGGACGCGGTTTCATCCGTCAGCCGCATGCGCGGCGATAAACGCCTCGACGCGCGACACGTCAGGCGGTAACACCGTGCACCGCTGCGGCCTCGCTTCGAGATCGGCGTAGGCCGACGGCCGCGGCGGTTCGAAGCCGAGTGCTTCACGGAGGGTACCGGCGAATTTGACGGGAAGCGCGGTTTCGAGGCAGACGAGCGAAACGCCGGGAGTTCGCAGCGCGCGCCCGACGTGGACACCGTCCGCCGTGTGCGGATCGATGACGACGCCGAACGCAGCGTACATCGCGCGTAATGTCGCGATGCGATCGGCGTGTGTGCTGTGACCCGACACGAAGCCGGACGACGCGACGCGCGCGGCGATCGGCGTTCCGGCGATGTCGAATTCGCCGTCGCGATCGAGCTTTTCCCACAGCGCCGAGAGCGCGCGCGGGTCGCGCCCGACCATGTCGAACATATAGCGCTCGAAGTTCGACGCGCGCGAAATGTCCATCGACGGCGACGACGTCGCATGCGTCTCAGCCGCGCTGCGCGGACGATAGCGGCCGCTCCTGAAGAACTCGTCGAGCACGTCGTTTTCGTTCGTCGCCACGATCAGCTGCGCGATCGGCAGGCCCATGGCGCGCGCGACGTGGCCAGCCAGCACATTGCCGAAGTTACCGGAGGGCACGGCGAAGCTGACGGTCTGCGCATCGTTCGTGGTCGCGGCGAAGTAGCCCTTGAAGTAGTAGACGACCTGGGCGGCGATTCGTGCCCAGTTGATCGAATTGACAGCGCCGAGCGAATGACGGTGCTTGAACGCCGTGTCGGCGGCGATCGTCTTGACGATGTCCTGGCATTGGTCGAACGTCCCTTCGATCGCCAGGTTGTGGATGTTCGGATCGTCGATCGCATACATCTGCGCCTGCTGGAAGGCGCTCATGCGCTGGTGCGGCGAGAGCATGAAGACGCGCACCGCCTGCT
>DASSEA010000378.1:0-2547 GCA_035696805.1 Casimicrobiaceae bacterium | reverse complement strand
GCTCGGCAGCGTGCTCGCGGCGATGGCCGTTCCTGCCTGGTCGCAAACGACGGGTGTGCGGCGCAGACGCGTCGGCATCCTGATGGGGTATACGGAGACCGATCAGGAGGCGCGTGGCCGCGTCGACGCATTTCTCGAGGGCATGCGCCGGGAGGGATGGATCGAGGGCAGGACGATGCAGACGGACGTCCACTGGGCAGGCAACGCGCCTGCGTCGATTCGCGATCATGCCGTGGCGCTCGTGCGTTCGCAGCCGGACGTGATCCTCGCAAGCACCACGCCCGTCGTGCGGGCGTTGCTGCAGGAAACGCAGACGATACCGATCGTCTTTCTGTCGGTGAGTGATCCGGTCGGTGACCGGTTCGTCGGCAGCCTGGCGCGTCCCGGAGGCAACGCCACGGGATTCACGAACCTGACCGCATCGCTGGGCGGCAAATGGGTCGAGCTCCTCAAGGAGATGAACGCTTCGCTCGTGAAGGTGGCTGCGCTCTTCAACCCGGACGTGGCCGCCAACAAGGGCGAGTATTACTACCGGCCCTTTCAAGCGGCCGCGGCGACGCTCGGCGTGACCGCCATGTCGCTTGCCGTGCGAAGCGAAGGTGAACTCGACAAGGCGATGGCGAGCCTCGCGCCCGAAGCGGAACAGACGGGGCTCGTTGTGATGCCGGACGCCTTCACCGTCGGCAAGCGAGCGAAGATCATTGCGCTCGCCGCGCAGCACCGGATCACGGCCATCTATCCGTATGCCTACTTTGCGGTCGAAGGCGGCTTGATGGCGTACGGCGTCGACCTCGTCGACCAGTATCGGGTCGCCGTTTCGTACGTCGACCGGATTCTCGACGGCGAGCCGCCCGGTGCATTGCCGATACAGGCGCCAACGCGGTTCGAACTCGTCGTCAATCTCGGTTCGGCAAAGGCGCTCGGGCTTGCGTTGCCGGCGTCGCTGCACCTGCGCGCTGACAAGCTGATTTCTTGAGCTCGGAACGGGCGCCGCAGTTCGCGATCTCGAATCGCTGACGCGGCGCGCTCAGTAAGCGCCCACGCCCCGGGCGGTGGCGAGCGTATTTGCGAGCCGCGCGAAGTCGTCGATCGACAGCGTTTCCCCGCGCGCCGACGGATCGACACCCGCCGCACGCAATGCGTCCTCGTCTGCAACGTTCGCGAGCGCATTGCGCAGTGTCTTGCGGCGTTGCCCGAACGCCGCTGCAACCACCCGCGAGAACAGCGCGTCGTTGGCAATCGTCGGCCGTGCCGCCCCGAGCGGCACCAGCCGCGCCACCGCCGATTCCACTTGCGGCACCGGCCTGAACGCGCCCGCCGGCACGGTGAAGAGCCGCGTGACGCCAAAGCGCGCCTGCAGCATCACCGTGAGCCGTCCGTAGTCCGCCGTCGCGGGCTGCGCCGTCATACGCGCAACGACCTCGCGCTGCAGCATCACGTGAACGTCGCGAAGCTGCGCGTCGAACGCGGCGAGATGGAACAGCAGCGGCGAGCTGATGTTGTACGGCAGATTGCCGACGACGCGCAAGCGCGGTCCCAGCGCCGCGAAATCGAACGCGAGCGCGTCCGCCACGTGCAGCCGCAAACGATCCGTGTCGAAGCGCTCTCGCAGGCGCGCCGCCAGGTCGCGATCGATTTCGATCGCCGTGATCGACCCCGCGCGCGCGACCAGGGTATCTGTCAGTGCGCCGAGACCCGGTCCGATTTCGACGATCGCATCGCCCGGTTGCGGATCGACCGCCGCAGCGATGCGCGCGACGTAGTGCGGATCGGCGAGGAAGTTCTGTCCGAAGCGCTTGCGTGGCCGGTGACCGTGCATTCAGCGCGCGCGCTCGGCCAGTTCGATCGCGAGCGCTACGGCGGCTTCGAGGCTACCTACGTCCGCCGTGCGTGCGCGCGACGCATCGCCGGCAAGATCGAGCGCCGTCCCGTGATCCACCGACGTGCGAATGAACGGCAGGCCGAGCGTCACGTTGATGCCGCGACCGAAGCTCGCGGCTTTCAATACCGGCAGGCCCTGGTCGTGGTACATGGCGACGATCGCATCGAAGCGACGCGCGACGTCCGGGACGAATACCGTGTCGGCGGGGAGCGGCCCCGTGACGTCGGCGCCCGCAGCCCTTGCAACGTTGAGCGCCGGCGCGATGACGTCGAGTTCCTCGCGACCGAGATGACCGCCTTCCCCCGCATGGGGATTGAGCCCGCACACGGCGATGCGCGGCGCGGCGATGCCGAAACGGTCGATCAGGTCGCGGCGCAGGATCGCGATCGTCTCGGCAACGGCTTCGCAGGTGATCGCGTCGGGCACGTCGCGCAACGGCACATGCGTGGTCACGAGTGCGACACGCAGCGGCGCGTCCCCGCCGCTCGCGAGCATCATCACCACCCGCGGCGTGTGCGTGCGCCCGGCGAAGAACTCGGTGTGCCCGGTGAATGGTATCCCCGCGTCCAGCATGACGCTCTTCTGGACGGGCGCCGTGACGAGCGCCGCCATCGCGCCGGTTGCGCACGCGTCGCAGGCGGCCTCGAGCATCGCCAGCACGCTGC
>DASSEA010000377.1:0-2061 GCA_035696805.1 Casimicrobiaceae bacterium | reverse complement strand
ATCCTGGCGTCGAAGCCGATTGCCGACCGCGTCACAGAGTGCGTCGTGCTCGCGGACATCGGGACCAGCGACCACGCGCCGGTGATGATGACGACTTTGGGGTCAGAGCAATAAGTCGCCCGGCACCAAGCACGCTGTTTTTTAAACGGTGATCACGCGACTCGTTGCTCTGACCCCAAAGCCTCACAAAAAACCAGCGCGACGCGGGAATCAATCGCCGCGCCAGGTGGTCAGTTCCTTGTGCGCGAGCGCGGACCTTCGCGATCGCCTTCGCAAGGAGACTCCATGGCAGTCAACGACGTACCCGCGATGTATCGGGTTTCGACACGTGACGCGGTGTCGCGTGATTCGGCCGCGCAACGCTCGCGTCCACCCACGCCGCTCGACGCCGCACGCCTCGCGCGCGGCCTCGCTTGGTTCAGCCTTTCGCTCGGCGTGCTGGAAGTGCTCGCGCCGCGACTTGTGTCGCGCGTTGTTGGTGGACGCGGCGACAACTCGACGCTGATCAGGTTGTACGGGATCCGCGAGATCGTGAGCGGCGCAATGATCTTTGGCCAGGGCGCGAAGCCCGCGGCCGCGATGTGGTCGCGGGTCGCCGGCGATGTCATGGACGTCGCCACGTTGGCGGTGGCGGCGCCGTCGAGCAGGAACAAGGGGGCGCTCGCGTTGGCGACGGCGAACGTGCTCGGCGTCACCGCGCTCGACGTGTACTGCGCGCAGGAACTGAGCCGGGATCGCCCGCCGGCATCGATCGGTACGTTCCACATGACGCGCAGCGTCGTCATCAACCGTTCGCCCGAGGAACTGTATCGGTTCTGGCACAACTTCGAGAATTTCCCGCGCTTCATGTATCACCTCGAATCGGTGCGGTCGACGGGTGCGCGCACGTCGCACTGGATCGCCCGGGGGCCCGCAGGCACTCATGTCGAATGGGACGCCGAGATCACCGCCGACACGCCGAACGAACTGATCGCCTGGCGTTCACTCCCGGATGCCGACGTCGAGAATTCCGGCATCGTGCAATTCGAAGCCCGTCCCGGCGGCCGCGGCACGATCGTTCGCGTCGAGATCGAGTATCGGCCACCCGGCGGCGTCGCGGGCGCGATCGTCGCGAAGCTCTTCCATGAATCGCCCGAGCAGCAGATCTACGACGACCTGCACCGGATGAAGCAGCTGATCGAGACCGGCGAAGTGATCCGCTCCGACGGCAGTCCCCAGGGCATGGGCCAGGTGATGCAGGCGAAAGGCCAGCCGGCGTCGATACCGTCGATCTGATTCGCGACCGATCCTGCACCGACACGAGACGACAGATGAAAGCAACCTGTTGGCATGGCAAGCGCGACATGCGGGTCGACGACGTGCCCGACCCGGAGATCCTCAATCAGCGCGACGCCATCGTGCGCGTGACGTCGACCGCGATCTGCGGTTCCGACCTGCACCTCTACAACGGCTTCATCCCGACGATGAAGAAGGGCGACGTGCTGGGCCACGAGTTCATGGGCGAAGTGGTCGAACTCGGGCGGGATGTCAGGAACCTGAAAGTCGGCGATCGTGTCGTCGTTCCGTTCCCAATCGCCTGCGGCGCGTGCTTCGCGTGCGAAGCGAAAATGTTTTCGCTGTGCGAGAACTCCAACCCGAATGCGTGGATGGCCGAGAAGCTGATGGGCCATTCGCCGGCCGGTGCGTTCGGTTATTCGCACATGCTGGGCGGTTTCGCCGGCGGACAGGCCGAATACGCACGCGTGCCGTTCGCCGACGTCGGTCCGCTCAAGGTTCCCGACGGCATGAGCGACGACCAGGCGCTGTTCCTCTCCGACATCCTTCCGACCGGCTACATGGCCGCGGAGATGTGCGACATCACCGCCGGCGACACTGTCGCAATCTGGGGCTGCGGCCCGGTCGGGCAGTTCGCGATCGCGAGCGCGAAGATGCTCGGCGCCGAGCGCATCATCGCGATCGATCGATTCGGGGAGCGCCTCACGATGGCGAAGGACAAAGCCGGCGCGACCGACGTCATCAACTATGAAGCGGCGAGCGTGTACGACACGCTGATGGACATGA